>JBJKSV010000051.1:0-9008 GCA_046703605.1 Limisphaerales bacterium | reverse complement strand
CTGGCGTAGCTGGCCATGACGCCAGCCGTGGTCGGGTGGGTGAGGACACTGATGTAGGGCAGGCGGGCCTTGGCGTGATAGGCCAGGGCGGCGCAGGTCTTGGCCATCTGCATCAGGCTAAACATGCCTTCGTACATGCGCGCGCCGCCGCTGGTGGAGACGATAATCAGCGGCAACTCCTTTTCGGTCGCCCGCTCGATGAGCCGGGTCAACTTCTCCCCCACGACCGATCCCATCGAACCGCCCAAAAAGCTGAAGTCCATCACGCCCAAGCCGGCGCGGTGCTCGCCTATGCGGCAGATGCCGGTCACCACCGCGTCCTTGAGGCCGGTCGATTTCTGGTAGTCTTCCAGCTTGGATTTATAGGAGGCCACCCCCGTAAACTCCAGCATGTCCACGCTGGTCATGCCGGCGTCCATCTCCTCGAAGGTGCAGGTCTCCACCAGCGAATGAATGCGCTCGCGGGCGCCAATAGGAGAATGGTACTGGCAATGCGGACAGACTTTAAGGTTTTCGTCCCATTCCTTGTCGAAGACCATCGTGCCGCATTTGCCGCACTTGGTCCAAAGACCCTCGGGAATGTCCTTCTTCTTGGATTTGGAAGGAGCGAGCTTGAGTTTTTTGGCGAAGCCGGGTTTGCCGTTGCCTACAGGTGAAGGCACACCGGGCTTGGCTGTGTGCAGCCCAAGCATCTTCTTGGTGAAGGAGGTCGTGGCCATGATATTAGGGGCGGTTGGTGACCGGGACGGCGCAGACACCGCCAGAGAACAGCAGTCCGCTCATCATTCTCGGGATAGTTCTCATCTCGATCCTGACGGACAATATTCGCAATGGCTCAGGGAAACTCTCATGTCAAAACTAGCGAATAATATTCAAATTCCGCGGGCGACTGTCCAGACGCAAACTTCTCGCGCCCCGCCCGCCAGGAGGACCTTGGCACAGGAGTTAGTAGTGGCGCCGGTAGTCATGACGTCGTCGAAGAGCACGATTCTTTCACCGTGGAGCGATGTGCTCTTCCGGAGAGCAAAGGCGTTGCGGACATTCCGCTCCCGTTCCTGCCGGTTCAGTTGCGTCTGTGTGCGAGTAGGAATGACGCGCCGCACCAGCCGGGTATTCAAGGGAATTCCAGTTGCCTGGCTGAGATGTCTGGCCAACCGTTCGGCCTGATTGAACTCGCGCTCGCGTTCCTTGACCGGATGCAGCGGTACCGGCACGACCAGGTCCCACTCACCCTGCGTTAGGGCAGGTGCCGCCCGTTGAAGCAAAAGCGACGCCAAAAACGGCTCGAACCACAAGGCACGGTGGTACTTATAGCGATGGATTACTTCCAGGACAGGGTCGCGCGCGGCGACTGCCGAACGTGCGAAGCTGAACCTGGGCGGGGATTCACGGCAATGAGCGCAAATGAAATGCGTGGTAATCTCGCCCTCATACGGGCGCCCGCAACAGTCACAAAGAGGCGGGTCGATAAAGCGGACTTTTGCCCGGCAGCCGGGGCAGACAAAACCGTCCCCCGGCGCCGCCCGGGCAGCCCCGCACAGTTGGCAGACCTCGGGGTAGAGCAAGCCCGCAACGGCCCCAAGCCAGCCTGTCACCATTCCCGAAACGCTCATATTGAAGGCCTTTAATTTCAAAATATGTTGAGCAGAAGTCAAGCTTCGCTGGGGGTGGAGAAGGGGGCGCTTCTTGCCTGTACGGGAACGAGGCCTTCACAACAATTCCTCTGCCCCCATTCCTTTGTCCGATCCTCATGAGCCAGATCTCGCGTACCCATGTCCGCATAGGAGCCTGACAAAGGAATGGGGACAAAGGAATTCAGTTTGAAAGGGACCCCTTGGGAGGTCTGAGGCGAGCGCCGGTTCGCTGGTCCCAGAGTCCCCCCTGCGACTGTTTTCACCTGCCACGCTGGCCAGACGGCTGACGGACGGCTTGGGCCGGGTTTTCCGATTGGCGGTGTTTTTGAGCGGCCCACCTTTCAGCGCGCTTTAGCGCCACCAACGAACCGGCAAGGCCGGCCGCAAGAATAAACAGGGCGACCAGTGTCCATACGATCAGCTTACGAGGCGCCGCGCTCTCACGCGGCGGTTCGGCCAGCATCAGCTCGGTCGGCTTCCCGCAATGCGGACAACTCACTGTGAGGCCGATGGACTCGGCTGGGAACCGAATCGGGGTTCCGCAGACCGAGCAAGGGCCTTGCAGGTGCTTGGTTTGGTTCAATAGCGGTAGTGCTCGGCCTTATAGGGCCCCTCGACGGGAACGCCGATGTAATCGGCCTGCTTTTGCGTGAGGCGGGTCAGTTTGACGCCGATCTTCTCCAGATGCAAGCGAGCAACCTCTTCATCAAGCTTCTTGGGCAAGCGATAGACTGCCGGCTTGTACTGTTCGCGATTAGCCCACAGGTCGAGCTGAGCCAGGACCTGGTTCGTGAACGAATTGGACATGACGAAGCTCGGATGCCCCTCGGCGCAGCCCAGATTGACGAGCCGGCCTTCGGCCAGAAGGTAGATGCTGCGGTCGCCGGGCAAGTCAAAACGGTCCACCTGCGGCTTGATATTGAGGCGGGAAACTCCTTTGGTGGTGTTCAGCCGTTCCACCTGGATCTCGTTGTCGAAATGGCCAATGTTGCAGACAATGGCCTGGTCTTTCATTTTGAGGATGTGCTCGGCCGTGATAACATCGCAGTTGCCGGTGCAAGTGACGTAAATATCCGCCTCACCAAGGGTCTCCTCGATGGTGGTGACTTCGAAGCCCTCCATAGCGGCCTGGAGCGCGTTGATCGGGTCGATCTCTGTCACAATGACCCGGCATCCAAAACCGCGCAGACTGTGGGCGCTGCCTTTGCCAACATCGCCATAGCCGCAAACCACGGCGGTCTTGCCGGCGATCATCACGCCCAGGGCGCGTTTGAGGCCATCCGCCAGCGACTCCCGGCAGCCATAGTGATTGTCGAATTTGGCTTTGGTGACCGAATCATTCCCATTGATGGCCGGAACGAGCAGCTTGCCGGCCTCCAGCATCTGGTAGAGACGATGCACGCCGGTGGTCGTTTCTTCGCTGACGCCTTTCCATTCCTTGACCGCCTCGGTGAACCACCCGGGGCGCTCGGTGGCGCACCGCTTGAGGAGCTTCTTAATGACCTCCTCTTCCTGGCTCGCGCTGGGCGTGTTGACCCAATCACTGCCGTGCTCCATTTCATAGCCCTTGTGGAGTAGCAGCGTCGCGTCCCCGCCGTCATCGACCACCAACTGTGGCCCCTTGCCGCCGCGGTGGGTGAGCGCGGCGAGGGTGAAATTCCAGTACTCCTCGAGCGACTCGCCCTTGAAAGCAAAGACGCTGACACCGGCTTGAGCGATGGCGGCCGCCGCCTGATCTTGAGTGCTGAAGATATTACAGCTTGCCCAGCGCACCGTGGCGCCTAACTCGACCAGCGTCTCGATGAGCACGGCGGTTTCGATGGTCATGTGCAGGGAACCGGAGATGCGCACGCCAAGGAACGGCTTTTGCGGGCCGTATTTGGCGCGAATGGCCATCAGGCCGGGCATCTCTTGCTCGGCAATCACGATCTCCTTCCGGCCCCAATCGGCCAAGGAGATGTCTTTGACGTAATAATCTTTGGAGGCGCCGGGCTGGGGCGGCACAACCTCTTGGCTGCTGCTAGTCAACGTTGGCATTTCAGATTCTAGACTTTAAGTTTATGGTTTGCGATTGGGGCCAGGAATGGTGGCTTGGAGCCAAGGCCCTCACTTCAGCTCAGTTCTGTTACGCGCCCACCGGCTCGCGCGAGGCGACCCCATCGACAAGGCTTGCCGCCTTCTTGAGCGTGATGGGGGCGACGGGAGAAACAGACTTGGTCGCCACCTTCTTGAGCGTGTCCGCCATGTCGGTCTTCTCCCAGGTAATATCGGGGTCGTTCTTGCCGAAATGGCCGTAGTTAGTCGTCTTGGAGTAAATGGGGCGGAGCAGATCAAGGTGTTTGATGATGGCGGCGGGCTTGAAGCAAAAAACCTCGCTCACAGCCCGTTCGATCTCGTCGTCGCTGATAACGCCGGTGCCGAAGGTATTGATGCAGATGGACACCGGGTCGGGATGACCGATGGCATAAGCGAACTGGATCTCAGCACTTGTGGCCAAACCGGCGGCAACAATGTTCTTGGCGACATATCGCCCCATGTAGGCGGCGCTCCGATCCACCTTCGAGGGGTCCTTCCCGCTGAAAGCCCCGCCCCCGTGCCGGCCCATGCCGCCGTAGGTGTCCACAATGATCTTTCGACCGGTCAAACCGGTATCTCCCTGGGGGCCGCCGACGACAAACCGGCCCGTGGGGTTGATCAAGAACTTGGTCTGCCGACTGAGCATTTGAGCCGGCAGCGTCTTCTTGATAATCTCCTCAACGCAGAATTCCCTGATTGTCGCATGGTCCACATCGGCGCTATGCTGGGTGGAGATAACAACATTGGTAATTGCCACAGGCTGATCGTTGATATAACGGACCGACACTTGGCTCTTGGCGTCTGGTCGGAGCCACGAGACCTTGCCGCTCTTGCGCACCCGGGTCAGCTCCCGCCCGAGCAAATGGGCGTACATGATCGGGGCAGGCATGAGTTCGGGGGTCTCATTGGTCGCGTAGCCGAACATCAGTCCTTGATCGCCGGCGCCTTGCTCAGCCGTCTCCTTGCCCTTAGCTTCGCGGGCATCCACCCCCTGGGCGATATCCGGGCTTTGGCTGGTGATGGCATTCATGATGAGGACCTTATCCGCGTGGAATACATCGTCGGCATGGGTATAGCCGATCCCGCGGATCGCCTCGCGGGCGATTTCGTTGTAATCAAGCTGTGCGGTGGTCGTGATTTCCCCGCCAACAACCACCAGGTTGCACTTGGCGTAGGTCTCGCACGCGACCCGGCTGCGCGAGTCCTCTCTCAGACAGGCATCGAGCACCGCGTCAGAAATGGTATCGCACACTTTGTCCGGGTGGCCCTCACCAACCGATTCGGAAGAGAAGATGAAGTTTTTGCTCATTGCGTTAAGCTGTTGGGCGGAATTTATTCGACATATTGACGTATCAGGATAGGATGATATAACACTCGCGCGCGTCGTCAACAGATTATTTGCAGATATTTGCGTCGGAATGAATTCAATACTCAAATTGCTCCGCGCCCTCTCGGACGCGACTCGACTGCGCATCGTGGCCTTGGTCGAGAAGGACGAACTGTCGGTCAACGAGTTGCAGGAGATCACGCGGCTGGGGCAGTCGCGCATTTCAACCCATCTGGCCCTGCTCCAGGACTCGGGCCTGGTGGATTCGCGGCGGGAGGGAAAGCGGACTTTTTATAGACTCAACGTCAAGGGCAACGGCGCCGGCCGCCAGTTTGTGGAGTTGGCCATCCGCGGCACCGGAGAATTGCCCGAACACGAAGCCGACCAGATCAACCTGAAACGGGTCCTTGCGCGCCGACGGCAGCAGGAACAGGTGTATTTCAATCAGATTGCCGGGCGGTTTGACCGGGTGTATGGGCCGGGCCGCTCCTGGCAGGCCTTTGGACAGCTCCTGCTGCGGATCCTCCCGCCACTGGTCGTGGCCGACTTAGGTTCAGGCGAGGGGTTGGTCAGCGAACTGCTCGCCCGCCGCTGCAAGAAAGTCATCGCGGTGGATAATTCCGAGAAAATCGTCGCGTTTGGCGCGGCCAAGGCGAAAAAGAACAATCTGAAGAACCTCGAATTCCGGCATGGCGACCTCCAGGACCCGCCGATTGATCCCGCAACCATGGATTTGGTCATCCTCAGCCAGGCCCTGCACCATGCCGAGGACCCCGACAAAGCTCTCGCCGGGGCCTACCGGATACTGAAGCCTTCCGGCCGCATCATGATTTTGGACCTTGCCCGGCATTCGTTCGAGCGCGCCCATGAGCTGTTTGGCGACCGCTGGCTTGGCTTTGAGGAAAGCGATTTGCATCGATGGCTGGAACAGGCTGGATTCAAGCGAATCGAGGTGAACGTGGTTGCCCGTGAGGAGCAACCGCCTCATTTTCAGACCGTCCTGGCCAGCGGAGAGAAGTGACGGGCGAGGGTGGAGGCTTAACACTTTCTTAATAACTTTTTGCCCTTTCTTAATTAGCTCTACGGGCAGGGCTGTTGCATCGTCGTTTCGTATTTGTTTAACGAGATGAAATGCCTCGGAAACGCGATGATACTATGAACGATTTTGCCTACGTCGGAGTGGTGGTGGGATTCTTTGTCCTTAGCGGCCTGTACGTCCGCTTTTGTGAGAAACTTTAGGAGGCCCAATGGAAATGGTGATTGTGGGTTTGATTGTCCTCGTGCTCCTCGCGTACCTCGCGTTCGCGATGTTGTATCCGGAAAAATTCTAACGAAGCGGCCCCTCGCCGTAATTGGTGCAATTAGTGTCTCGATCCTCTCATGCAAACTTCAGGCTGGCTCCAACTCGCGGCATACATCGCCGCCCTTCTGGCCATCACCAAACCGATGGGCCTTTACCTCATGCGGGTGCTCGACGCCGAGGGCAAGACGTGGCTCGACCCGGTGCTTAAGCCTCTGGAACGAACCACATATCGCATCCTGGGCGTGCGGCCGGACCGCGAACAGGACTGGAAGCAGTACACGCTCGCCATGCTGCTGTTCAGCTTGGTGAGTTGCCTCTTCACGTACGCGATTCTGCGCTTGCAGCAGTATTTGCCGCTCAATCCCCAGCATTTTGGGCCCATGTCACCTGACCTGGCGTTCAACACCGCCGTCAGTTTCACCACCAACACTAATTGGCAAAACTACGGCGGCGAATCGACCCTGTCCTATTTCTCCCAGATGGTCGGCTTGACCCTGCACAACTTTGTCTCCGCGGCGGTCGGTGTCGCCCTGGCAGCGGCATTGGTCCGCGGCATCGCCCGGCACTCAGCGCGGACGCTGGGCAATTTCTGGGTGGACCTGGTGAGGATCACGTATTATCTGTTGCTGCCGATCTGCCTGGTGTTCGCCGTCTTCCTGGTGTCGCAAGGGATGATCGACAATTTCAAGCCGTACACCCAGGCGCGGCTCCTTGAGCCATACACGGTTTGGGTCGAGAAGAAGGCCGCCGACGGTAAACCGGTGATGAAGGAACAGACTATCAAGGAACAGACGATCGCCCAGGGGCCGGTCGCCTCGCAGGTGGCTATCAAGATGCTCGGAACGAACGGCGGCGGCTTTATGAACGCCAACGCCGCGCATCCATTCGAAAACCCCACGCCGCTCTCCAATTTCTTCCAAATGCTTTCCATCTTCGCCATCGGCAGCGGCTTGACCTACTACCTGGGCCGGATGGTGAAAAACCAGAGGCACGGATGGGCCGTGTGGAGCGTGATGACGGCGCTGTTCCTGACGGGCGTGCTTCTGGCCTGGTGGGCAGAGGCTAAAGGCAATCCCATCCACCAGCATCTTGGGGTCGCCGTTGCGGATGGCAATATGGAGGGCAAGGAGGTCCGTTTTGGCATCTTCAATTCAGCCCTGTTCGCCACAGTTACCACCGATGCCTCATGCGGCGCGGTCAACTCCATGCACGACTCGTTCACTCCGCTGGGCGGGTTTGTGCCGCTGTTCAATATTCAACTCGGCGAGATCATCTTCGGCGGCGTTGGCGCCGGGCTTTACGGCATGATTGTCTTTGTGGTGCTGGCGGTCTTCATCGCGGGGCTGATGGTGGGTCGCACCCCGGAGTACCTGGGCAAGAAGCTCCTGGCCTACGACGTGAAGATGGCCATGCTCGCGCTGCTGGTGCTGTGCTTTTCCATTCTGGGACTCGCCGCCTGGGCCGCGGTGAGCAAATGGGGTTTGGCCGGGTTGAATAACGCGGGCCCGCATGGTTTGAGCGAAATCCTTTACGCCTTCAGCTCCGGGACGGGGAACAATGGCAGCGCCTTCGCCGGTCTGAGCGGAAACACGCCCTGGTACAACACCACCCTTGGGCTGGCGATGCTCATTGGCCGGTTCCTGATGATTATTCCGATCATGGCGCTAGCCGGTTCGCTCGGACAGAAAAAGTTCTCGCCTGCCAGCGCGGGCAGCTTTCCAGTCTCCGGCGGGACGTTCGTCGTCCTGCTGCTGGGCACCGTGCTGCTCATCGGCGCACTGAACTTCCTCCCGGTGCTCGCCCTGGGGCCAATCGTCGAGCATTTCCTCATGCTTCAGGGAAGACTCTTCTGAACCAGTATGTCACAAAAGCCTCCTTCACTTTTTGATTGGCACATCGTTCGGCCAGCCATCGGCAATTCCTTCAGGAAACTCGATCCGCGTCTGATGGCGAAGAACCCGGTGATGTTCGTGACTATGGCAGGCGCGGCGCTGACGACCGCCGTCGCGTTCACGGCGCAGACCGACCGCGGTTTCATCCTTCAACTGGCCATCTGGCTGTGGTTCACCGTCCTGTTCGCGAACTTCGCCGAGGCCGTGGCCGAAGGGCGCGGCAAGGCCCAAGCGGACAGCCTGCGCAAAGCGCGAAAGGAGACGGTGGCGCGCCGCCTGCGCAACAGCCATGAAGAAAATGCATCGGCCGCGGATCTCCTCAGGGGCGACCTGGTCGTGTGCGAGGCGGGCGACGTGATTCCAGCCGACGGCGAGGTGGTCGAGGGTATTGCCAGCGTGGACGAGGCAGCCATCACCGGCGAATCGGCCCCGGTCATCCGCGAGAGCGGCGGCGACCGTAGTGCGGTGACCGGAGGCACACGGGTCATCAGTGACCGGATCGTGGTTCGTATTACGATGGAGAAAGGCCACGGATTCCTGGACCGGATGATTGCCATGGTGGAGGGGGCAAAGCGGCAGAAAACACCGAACGAAATCGCCCTCACCATTTTGCTTTCGGCCCTCACGATCATTTTTCTCCTCGTCTGTGTGACCCTGAAACCGTTCGGCCTCTATTCTCATGCTTCGTTCTCGATTCCCGTGCTCGTGGCCCTGCTGGTCTGCCTGATTCCCACCACCATCGGGGGGCTCTTGAGCGCCATCGGCATCAGCGGCAT
>JBJKSV010000050.1:0-10744 GCA_046703605.1 Limisphaerales bacterium | reverse complement strand
AACCACAGCTTATAGACCTTCGATACGCCTATTACTTAACGGCAAACGCGAGAAGGCGCAATAGAATTTTTTAAGGTTTTTTACCCCCGCGTCTGGGTCAGGGAACAGAGGGGGCAGTGGCGGCGGGGAGAAAAATGGAGGCCGGCTTGGGATAATGGGGGATTTGACCACCTGTGCGGAGACCAAAATGCATGGCATAAATAACCAGGAAAGGTGACATGGGCTGTGGAAGATGAGCGTCGCGCGAGCAGCAATCCGAGGGGCGCCACGTTGCTGGCTCTGGTCATCGGGGTGGCGGTACTCTATGTGGCGCGAACGGTGTTTGTGCCGATTGCCTTGGCGTTGCTGCTGGCGTTCTTGCTGGGGCCGTTGGTGGCGCGCCTTCGCAACTGGGGAGTGGGGCGGGTGCCCTCCGCGATGCTGGTCGTGCTTTTTTCTTTCGCCTTGCTGGGAACGATTGGGCTGGGAATGGCCTCCCAACTGACCGATTTGGCCCACCGCTTGCCGGGCTACCAGCAGAACGTCCATCGCAAAGTCGAGGCGATTCTCTCGTCGGGAGGGGGATTGTTCGAGCGCATTTCCTCCGCTATCGGCGACATTTCAGATGAATTGAACCCCACTCCCCCCAAGGCCGCTAAAACCCCTCCCCACGAACAGCCGGTTCCGGTTGAGATTCGCCACTCGTTCATTTCCGGGCCTCAGCTTGTTAGGGAGACCCTCGGCTCCGTACTGAAGCTTGTGGTGATGGCGGCCATCGTGGTGGTGTTCGTCATATTCATCCTGATTCAGCGTGAGGATTTGCGAGACCGGTTGCTCCGCTTGGCCGGAGAGAGGCGAATCCACGTAACCACCGAATTGATAGATGACGCCGCGCATCGGGTCAGCCGCTATCTGCTGGCTCAATTGCTGGTCAATGTCTGCTTTGGGATCGTGGCAGGATTAGGCGTGTGGTGCATCGGCGTTCCCAATCCACTGCTGTGGGGCATGGTGGCGGCCCTGCTTCGTTATGTTCCTTACCTGGGTATCTGGATAGCGGCTGCGATGCCCGCGATAGTCTCTTTTGCCGTTGAGCCGGGTTGGATGAAGGTGCCGATGATTTTCGGGCTTTATTTTGGAGTCGATCTGCTCATGTACAATGGCGTTGAACCCCTCCTTTACGGGAGCTCAACCGGGACATCTCCCCTGGCAATCCTCCTGGCGGCGGTTTTCTGGACCTGGCTCTGGGGGCCAGTCGGCCTGCTCTTGGCAACTCCCTTGACGGTCTGCATCGTGGTCATCGGCCATTACGTGCCAAGCCTGCAGTTCCTGAGCTTGCTTCTTGGTGATGGCACGGCGTTGAGGCCCGCCGCACGATTCTATCAGCGCGTGCTCGGGGCAGATCTCACTGGCGCCCGCGACGTCGCCCGGCTTTTTCTCAAGCAGGCCTCTCTGGAAGCCCTTTACGACATGGTGATTCTCCCAGCCCTGGCCCGTGTCGAGTTGGAGCATCACCGCGGCCAGTTGAGTGACGAGCGGCGGACGCAGGCCTTGGAGAACACGCGCTTGTTGGTCGAGGAGCTGGGCGCGGCATCCCTGGACGGGAAACGGAAAACACGCAGCAAAGAGAGCAACGGTGCGGGGGAAGTCGAGGGCGCGGGCGAGTCCCAGCCGGTTGTGACCTGCGTGCCGGTTCATGAGCAAAGTGATGAGATCGCCGCCTTGATGTTGGTCCAGTTGTTGCAGCAACACGCCCTCGAGACGGAGATCGCTCTGGTTGGCCAGCGATGGAAGGACCTCGTGGAAAGGGTTAGACACAGAAGGGTTGCCTGCGTCGTGACAGCGGCGCCCTTTGGGTTTGGATTGGCCCGCGGCCTCGGCCAACGGCTCCGCATCGAGACCAGGAGTTTGAGAGTGATAGTGGCTAATCTCACGGAGCCGGATGGCGAGACGCTCGGGGGCCAAGAGACGCGTGCCTCCAACCAGGAAACCGCGTCGAGCCTGGCGGCAACTGTCAAGGCGGTGCTTCAGACTCCGATCCGCACGACGCCAGGATTGCGGTCTGCGGGATTCCATCCGGAGAAAGCCGGCGGCGTCTCATAGCAGGCATTGCGGCCGGCGTTAGGTCTCGTTGGCAGGGGCCCGGAAGCCGAGCCGGCTCCGATGAGATATACAGGACGTTTTGGGTTTCCAGCGAGGTGGAGCAGGGGCTCATGGGTCGAGGCTGCTCGACTGGCTCAGCCGTCGCGTTAGGGTGCGCTGGATGATCTCCAAAACGCTGTCTAGGTCCTTGCCAACGTCCTCCGTCAGGAACCGGAGGACGAAGTAGCCGTTCTCCTGGAGCAACCTGTCTTTGCGCCGATCGCGCCGGTAGGCCTCCGTATCGGCCAGGTGCTGCAAGCCGTCCAATTCGAGCACAAGCCTGGCTTGCGCGCAGAGCAAATCGATCTCCATGGCTCCCCGTTCGTTGAACGGGATTGGCAGTTCCACATTCAGACAGAACTTGCCCGCGGTTGGCGCCAGGGTCTCGAGCCGCTGAAACAGAAATGCCTCCGCGGCGCTCCGGGCGCGTTCCGCTCCCTCGGCATCGGGGGACGGGGCGTGGCTGGCCTGGAGGAACAAACCCGCCAGCGGGGCATCAACGCCGTCCCGCACCAGGCGTTGAACACTGGCGCAATAGTCCTTCTTCCATGATGTTTCCATGGGCAGGGGAACGCTTGCCGGCCAACCAGGCAGGGCACTGGCAGGCGCGAGGATCGTGTAACCGATGGCCTCGTAACCGCGGCAACGCCGGTCGAACATCCTTGCCAGCATCGGGATGTCCAGGTCCGCATAATCGTACACTCGAACCTCGCGTTTGGACTCATGGAGCCGATGCAACCGGCCGGCGTATTGAGCGATTGTGCCGCGCCATGATACCGGCAGGGCCAGGAAAAGGGTGTCCAGCCGCGGATCGTCGAAGCCCTCGCCGATGTAGCCGCCTGTCGCCAAAATTACCCGCTCCTCCGTCTTGCCCACCGCCTCAAGCCGCGCCATCGCGTCGCGCCATTCGGGCCTGCCCATCCCGCCACGCAAAACGATAATGTTGCCGATAAGAGGGCGCAACCGGGTCTCCAGATACTGCAGATGCTCCTTGCGTTGAGTCAGGACGAGCGGCGAGCGGCCTTCGCGAACGGCGCCCAGGATGTCGTCGCAAATCAGCGTGTTTCGCGCTACGTCGGCCGAAAGCGCGGCATAAACCTCGTGAAACGCCATCGATGAATCCGGTCCCGCCGAAGCGGCCGTCTTGAACCCGGTGGGACGCACAAACACGCGATGCGTAAATGGCCGGGCGGCGGCTTGCTGCTTCGCCCCAACCCGATAGCGCACCGGCCCGCACTGCATAAAGATGATGGGATGATGGCCGTCCTTGCGTGTCACCGTGGCCGATAATCCGGTGATGAACCTCGCTTTGGCTCGTCGAGCAATCCGCTCGAAACTCCACGCCGAAAGGTGATGACACTCATCAACGACGACATGGCCGTAGGAAGCTACCCGGTCATCCACCACGCCTTTGCGCGCCAGGCTCTGCAGCAGAGCTACATCCAGAACTCCCGTCATTCGTTTCCGGCCTCCGCCAAGCTGGCCTATGGATTCAAGCGGCAAATCGAGGAAGGAGCAAAGGCGCGCCGCCCACTGATCGAGCAACTGGCGGCGATGGACCAGAACCAGCGTGTTGACGGAACGCTTTGCGATGAGCCAGGCCGCCACCACTGTCTTGCCAAAAGCCGTTCCGGCGGCCAGCACTCCCGTTTCGTGCGCAAACAAGGCTTGAGCCGCCGCCTCTTGTTCAGGCCGCAATTCGCCGCGGAAAGGCCGATTGAACGGTGTGCCCACAAAGCGCTCGTCGCGCCGGACCGGAGTGATTTTGAGTTCTCGGAGCAGGGCCTCGACCTCATCGAGACAGCCGCGCGGCAGCTCAATGTGTCTCGGGTGGTCCTCGGCGCAGCAGATGATGCGAGGTTTGCCGAACGTTGGCAGACGCATGGCCTGGGCCCGGTAGAACTCTGGATTTTGGAACGCGGCCAGCCGAAGCAACCGATTGCGTAACGCCGGTGGCAGATCCTCCTTGGCAATGTAAAGCTGATCGGCGAGCACCAACTCCACATGTTTGGGCAGCGGCCCGGAAATCGGAGGCTCTCTCTTGCGGCGGGAGGGTGGCGCCAGCCACGGAGCCTCGTCGTCTTCATGCCCGGCCGAGCGAACCCCGGTAACGCTCCCTTTGCGTTCCGCCTCATGGACAAGGGCCTCGACCTGCGCCCGACTCAGGCGTGCTACAGATGCCAGGAACGCCCACTGGTCTGGAACCGGCTCGAATCGCTCACCCAGGAAAACGGTGTTGCCACGCTCGCGAGCGCGCTTTTGCAACGGCAGCGCGATGAGGTTTCCGAAGCCACCTTTGGGCAGCGTGTTCTGGTTTGGAAAGAACCGGTCGTAGGAACGAAATCCGATGTCGGGGCGGCACTCCATCGTTGCGGTTAAAATGCTTGAGCCGAGGTCGCGGGCAAGCGTGGCCGGAATCGCTGACCTAAAAAAGATCCAGATGTGCCCACCCTCACCGGAGCGCGAACGTTCCAAAGCGGCCGGAATCTGTAACCGGCGGCAGGTACTCAGAAACGCGTCGGCGTCTTGTTGCCAGGCTTTGCCGTCGAAATCGGCCGCCAGAAACCAACACGTCTCGTCCAGGAGCATGGGATAGACTCCCATAACAAAGTCGCGTCCTTGCTCGCCCTGGCCGGACAAGTGCCAGCGGACCACCTCGTCTGTTACCGGGAGGAAGCGCCGGTTAGGACATTCGGCGCATTTGATCCTGGGCTTCTCACAGAGACCGCGCACCCATTCGTTGGCGCAGGCCGGCGCGTATCCGGAACGCCCCGTGCTTACGCTCTCGAACCGGCGTGGATAGACCTCCTCGCGCCCGCGGAACAGAGAACGGAAGAGGGCGATCTTTGCATCAACTGCGGAACGGGCGGTCACGGAGTCGAGCCTTGCGCGCGGGATTGGCTCCTGCCCAAGTACCGCATTCTCGGGGCTGGGGTTCACCAACTGCCCTGGATAAAAAACGGGTTCAGCAGGCAAAGCGGGTTCCTGCGTTTGATGGCCGTCAGGATTGAGCAGGAGACTTTGACCTTGCCAAGGCGGACCGGCGTCGGTTCGAAAATGGCCTCAATTGGGCGGAGGAACTTGTTTTCGGAAGGCGGTTCGACGCGGGTTAATTCGCCCTCCTCCACCAAGTGCCGGGCAAAGGCCATTTCAGAGGGCATCCCGGCCCCTTCGAGACTCAAACTGGCGGATAATGGCCCCCCAATGGCAACGGGAAGGTTGGTGCTGGATGACGCGTCGAATCTTGTCTCAAGCACCGGGGGCGAGCCCGGAGAAGCTGATTGCAAGTGAAGGCCAACGCCTCTCTTCGGCCCAGGAGGTTCTGCGACGGAGCCAGGCTTTGCGGCGAGCGGGGCCAACTGCAACTCCGGCGTTGTAAACCACGGGCAGACGCTGAGCGCGGAGTTCGTCTGGCCCCGGATACTCAGCGGCCAGCAAACCAACGCACAGCAAATCAGGCAATTCGTTTTCATATCGGGCTCCAGCGCCAGATTCTTTCTCTTCCGCACCTGAGGCGCGCGCAGGGGCATTTCTCATCAGGCATTGGGCATTTACCACTATTCATTGGCAATGCGAAATGCCTAATTCCTGATGCGAAATACTCGATAACACCCGAAAAGCACTCTGAGCGCCGGCTCGCTAAGCATGTATGGCCCGGTTCCCCACCGCCAGCGCACCTTCGCGCAGGGCTTCGCCGAGGGTCGGATGGGCATGGCAGACCCGGGCGAGGTCTTCGCTGCTGGCGCCAAACGCGATGGCGACGGCGGCCTCATTGATGAGCTCGCCAGCGTGTGGTCCAATAATGTGTACGCCCAGGATGCGGTCCGTTTTCGCGTCCGCCAGCACCTTCACGAACCCGTCCACGTCGCCGAGCGTGCGGGCCCGGCCATTGCCTCTGAACGGAAACATGCCTTTGGCAAATTGGGACCCGGTCTTCTTCAGTTCCTGTTCGGTCTTTCCCACCGACGCAATTTCCGGATGCGTATAGACGACACCGGGGATGGCATCATAGTTCACGTGGCAGAAGCCGGTGACAATGCCTTCAACGCAGGCCATGCCTTCCTCTTCGGCCTTGTGGGCGAGCATCGGCCCGCCAATCACGTCTCCAATGGCATAGACACCCGGGGCCTTGGTCGCGAAGCGTTCATTGACGGGAATGAAGCCGCGACGGTCAGTCTCGATGCCTGCACTTTCCAAGCCCAGATTGTCGGTATTGGGCAGGCGCCCGACCGCCACCAGCACCCGATCGCAGCGGATTGGTTCAGCCCCTTCAATTTCAACTACGCATTGGCCTTGCTCCACCCGGGCGGACGTCACTCGCGCACTCAAACGGAATTCGAGTCCTTGCTTGGCGAGCAACTTCCTGGCTTCGGCGGCCAGTTCCTCATCCATTCCGGGCAGAATGCGGTCGAGAAACTCCAGCACCGTGACCTTCGCCCCGAGCCGGCGCCAAACCGAGCCGAGTTCAACGCCGATGTAGCCCGCGCCGACGACAACCAAATGCTTCGGGGTCTCGCCATAGGAGAGGGCCTCGGTGCTGGTCCCGATGCGGTCGCCGTTCCGTTCAATCCCTTGCAGACGGGCCGGTTTGCTGCCGGTGGCAATGAGGATGTGCTTGGCGGCCAGGACAGTGTTTTGGCCGGCGTTCTCGACGCTGACGCTGCCGGAACCACTGATCCGGGCGTGGCCCAAGTAGCGGGTGATCTTATTCTTCTTGAAAAGGGATTCGACACCTCGGGTCAGCGTTGTGACGATCTGTTCCTTGCGGCGCAGCAGAGCTTCCAAGTCGAGCGTGACCTCACTCGTGCGAATGCCGTGAAGGCCAAGCTGTTCCTTGGCTGCCACAAACCGCTGGCTCGATTCCAGGAGCGCCTTGCTGGGAATGCAGCCAATGCGCAAGCAAGTGCCGCCCAAAGCGCCTGCTTCCTCGACACAGGCAACATTCAGGCCGAGTTGCGCGGCGCGAATCGCGGCCACGTAACCGCCCGGCCCGGCGCCGATGACCACCAGGTCGTGCTCCTTGGCTGAATTCATCTCTATCGAAATCCGCCGTGGTCCGACCGGGGGTCACTACCGCTCCGCCGGCTTCGGGCGAGGGCAAATCGCCTTTGAAGGCCGGAAAACGTCTTATGGGCGCAAATAAGCCACAGGAAGGCCAGCAGGGCGATGCCGACGGCCTGGCTGATGGCAGGGTAATTATAGATGAGGAAGGCGCTGCCGCCGTAGAGGAGGGTCGCTTTGGTCAGGTACAATGCATTCATATTTCAGACGAAACTCCCGGCTGCGACACGCGATACAGCCCCTCTCTGCTCAGCAGGCTTGGTTCCGAGGCGCCTCCACACGCCACCCGGAGCTTCGTGCTGCCTCTCTTTCTACGATGAAGCCAGCCGGTTGCCAAGCAAAAACGTCCACATTCCCGGCACTTGATGCCGGAGACGCCACGCTTTGAAGGTCTGGAGCAGGGGCGCCAACTTAAGATTGACGGCACGGACCTGGCGCTGGTCATCCACAAAGCCGTCCGGCAGGTAATCCGGTATGGCATCGTCATCTTTGCGGACATAGGCCAGCAGCCGCAGCAACTCATCCTCCTCGGCTTTCAAGACCGGTTTGAAACTCCCTTCCCACGCCGCTAGCAGCAAGCCGGTGAAGAGCCTGCAATTCTGCTCTACGGAACGCTCGATCAAATCGCCCTTGGCCAGCTTCGCCAGCTTGGCCTCGAAGTCCGGAGGCAATTGACCCCGCGCCAGCGCGGTTCGAAGGCCGTTGACCTCGTGCTCCGTCACCATATACAACAGGCTGGGAGCCGTTACCGGCTTGTTCCATCTGGCGCTCCGCTCAGACGCCGCAAGCCACGGCTTCGGCGCCAAGGTCTCAGTGTGATTCATAGTCTTGCACGGTACGTCTGTTGGCCCGATTGGAAATTACAATTCGCGGCGGCGTTTATCACAGAGGGCCTCCGGAGATCAAAAGCGGGTTGGAGGTTTTTCCCTCCCCCTGCTTGGGCCGAGACGGAGCCCAAACCTTCGGCGCTCGCAACGATAACAGAGGCGTAAAGCTTGTCGGCGAAGATGCAACTGGCGACGAGGCCCAACCCCAATGCACGAAGCCCAGAATAGTAATGAATAGTCCTGGCCATGGTGTTCACCCTTTCCTTTCCAGTCCCAGAGGCATGTTGGAGACCCAAACCTCGGCTCCGAAACTTATTCATCCAGGCTGGTAAGCGAGTTTATCTCATAGAGTGGGATGATTTGCAACAAAAATCGTCTCTGAAACTCAGGTTGCTGCTCAGGCGCTCAGCGGCGGCGGCATCGGCAGGCGGACGGTAACGGTGGTCATCTCTTGCGGCGATGATTCGATTCGGATCGTGCCCTTGTGGGCGGAAACGATCCATTGGGCGATGCTCAGTCCGAGCCCGCTGCCGTCGATTTCCTGGGAATGCGCGGGATCGCAGCGATAGAAGCGGTCGAAGACCCGGGGGAGCATCTCCGGCGGGATGCCTGGGCCGGTATTGGAGAGGGTGAACTCGGCATGGTGATCGGTGTGGCGCAGCGCCATCGAGATCGAGCCTTGAGGCTGATTGTACTTTACGGCGTTGTCGGCCAGGTTGAGGAGCAGTTGGCGGAGGCGGTGGGCGTCCCCGATTACGGTTGCGGGTTGGCAGGCGGTGAGTTCAACCCGGGTGCCGGAGGGTTCGGCCAGGATTTCAGCGTCGGCAAAGATGTCGCGGACCAGTTCGTCAAACGGCACAGGGGCAAGGGCCAGTGGCATTTGGCCGGCATCCGCCTTGGCGAGGAGGGTGAGGTTGTCCACGATGCGAGTCAGTCGGCGCAATTCCTCGAGTTGGCTCGCGTAGAGCTCGCGCGTGGCGGGCGCAAGCGGTTCGTCCCGGAGGGCGGTTTCCAATTGCCCGCGCAGAACGGCCAGGGGCGTCTTGAGCTCATGCGAGGCGTGCAGGGTGAACTCGCGGATGCGGTTGAAGGAGTCGTTGAGGCGGGCGGTCATGGCATTAAGGACTTCGGCCAGGCGGTCCAATTCGTCGCCATTGCCCGTGCGCGGGATTTTCTCGCCAAGGTTGCGCTCGTTAATCTGCTTCGCGGCCTCGGTCAGGCTCGCAACCGGGGCCAGCGAGCGCCGGGCGAGCCACCAGGCGCCGATGATGCCCAGCAATAACGCCGGCAGCCCCTCCTGGAAGATCAACTCGCCGGTCTCGCCGAAGGCGATGCTGGAGAGTTGGTCGGGTCGCAGCCGTCGGTGGCGTTCGGCCAGTTCCCGATAAGTGCCGAGGCCAATGATGAGCAACGACACCGTGAGCACCGCGGCGTACCACAAGCTGAGGCGTGTGCGAATCGTCATAGGGTCGGGGCCAGGTAGCACCGCGTCCAGTCGGGCGGGGGAGGGACCTGCCCGCTGGCAATGTTGGATTTCCATTGTTCATCGGTCAGGCGGTTGACACCGGGAACTTCAAATTCGTAATGGCTGAAGAACGGCCCGGCGTAGATCATCCGGTCCGGCCCGTCATCCACTGCTATCAGGAGGAGGTTAACGTTCCCAATCCCTTCATGTAGCACGGCGCCCGGGTCGCAGACGAGCTCATCGGGCGCGTCGGTGTGAACATCGGTCACCATCGTGTCATTCATCGCGCACCCGGAGGTCGTGTCAAAGGCGTCGCTGTACGGAAAGGCGCTGTCAGGACCCCAAAACACGTCTTGGTAGAAGAGTTTTGCATACCAGCCTGAATAGCCGTTATCGGTTATATGGCAGATGCCGAGGTACTGCAGAACGCCTTTGAGGAAATTTGTCTCGTCCTGGTCCAAGGGTTGCTGAGCCAGCTCTTTCTCCGAGATGCTTTGCAGCACAGACATCGTATCGGCGAAGTTGCCGAGAAACCAGACTTCGTTCGACTTGACGGTTCCGAGGTCGAACGTCATAGATTGGCCTGGCTGCCATCGCCAATCGTTCGTACGGGCCGGGACTGTCACTGGCCCGGACAGAGGCAGTTGGGCGATGGAGCTGGCGGCAATGGCCGCCAAGTCTCTCATCCGGCGCCAGAATTCGGGCAGCGGCTCGACAAAGCCGTAGGGATAGCTGCAAACGAAGCCCCCAGTGTAAGATTGCTTGGCATATAGGACGGTGTCATGCCGCAGTTCCGTCCACGAGGCGAGTTGGGCGTTGAGGGTTCTCATCGCCCAGGCCCGGGTGCGCATGGCCTCCGGGTATTTCGGATCGACCGTCGGCTCGGACAAGGCTCGGAGGGCATCGAGCCAGGCGGTGTAAATGTTGTTGGTCCAGGCGGCGGGGTCCTGGCTGTCAATCACCCTCCGCGCCGCCAGGAGATTATGCTGGTAGGGAAGGCCATCGCGGAACTCCTCGCCATTGGTGCTGGTAATGCGGTTAATGATCTCGGGCGCCACCTGGTCATTAGCCAACACCGAGAAGGCCACGTCGAGGCAACTGGGTTTGCGCCGGATCACTTTGGTGCAGACGTTGGTCGCCCCGCAATACGGCTGGCAATTGTCCGATGGCCAGTGAACCTTGTCGAACACGACCTGCGAGAAGGCCCAACTGTCCAGGATGAACTTTTGGCCGCACACGGTGAACGAGCGGGGCAGTTTCAGCTCCTCCGGGC
>JBJKSV010000049.1:0-3135 GCA_046703605.1 Limisphaerales bacterium | reverse complement strand
CCAGGTCCAAAACCAACAAGCCCCCCTCCCCGATGGCGACATAACCGTAGTGGCCCGAAACGTCGATCGCTGAAACCGGCCCTCGTGTGATGCCCGGCCAGGAGGCAATCCTCTGCAACACGCGTGGCCCTGGTCCCGCCGCTCCAAGGGCGAGGGCGGTTAAGGCGGTCAGAGAGATCAGACGTACCTGCGGAGTGCTGCTTAGCCGGCGTATCCATTGGCCGGCCGATTTGGCAAATGCTTTCATATTTACTTCCTTTGGTTGTCTCACGTTCAAACCCCCAATACAGTGCGACTTTCGAGGCGGAGCTCACCTCGGAAATCAGTGGCCTATGGCTTCAGCCAGCACCACCCGAAACCCCAAGTAGCTGATGTGGACGGGTGGTATAAAATGGACACGCATCGCCGAGCGGCAGAAGGATGGGACACTGTCCCAGTAACCTCCGCGGATGATGCGGTCGGTCCCGGTCTCCGGTCCTTGGGGATCGGTGACGCTACCTCCCGGCAACGGCCCAAACCAGTCCGAGCACCACTCGAAGACATTGCCGTGGATGTCATAGATCCCCCACGGGTTCGGGAGTTTTTGCCCGATCGGATGGGTGCGCAGACCGCTGTTTCTTCCGTACCAGGCGTAGTTTCCGAGCAGTTTGTAGTCGGGATCATCCCCGTAACTGAATCGCGTGGTAGTGCCGGCTCGCGCGGCGTATTCCCATTCGGCCTCCGTGGGCAGTCGGTACTCATAGCCTTCGGGCAAGTTCCCGGCCTCCCGTTCTCTCGCGGTTAAGCGGGTGCAGTAGTCAACGGCATTAAACCAAGTCACGTCCTCGACTGGCCGCAGGCGATCGCCTTTAAAAAGGCTCGGGTTGAATCCTACGACGTCTTCGTACTCGCCCTGCGTCACCTCGTATCGGCTAATCCAATACCCATGGGTGAGCACGACGTGCGTTTGGGGCCCTTCTTTATCCAGAAAACGTCCCACCTCGTCCGGAGGACTGCCCATGATAAATTCACCCGGTTCAATCCACGCCATGCTCTGGAGCGGACGAATGGGGACGACTTCCACGTGGAAAAAGGCGGTAGCCGGCTCATCGATGGGGATGGCAAAGCGCAAGACCTCTTCGGTGGAGACGCGAGTCTCCCGGACTTCCCAGGTGGCTAGGTCGCGGCTTTGGCACAGACGATAGAGGGTTCCAGGCGAAGCGGCGAAGCTCACTTCAACCGTATCCGGTGAGCCGCCGGTCCTTTCAATGGTCAGCCGGATGGGTTCATCGGCGGCCAAGCGGGGCGGACCCAGAAGCAGTAGAGAAAGAACGCAACAGAGAGCGGCCGCTCCCAGGGTGCGACGAGGCCGCTGCCCATGCCCGCACGGAGCGAGTGAGCCGGCTTCCTCCCGAATATTGGAGATCAGGCTCATAGGTTGGCGGCTTAGAAATAGCCGGGGATGACGTCCTGGTCGTACAAAGCTTGAATTCCAAGAGTCTCGAGTTCATGACGACAGACTCTCGCCACGTGCCCGTCCAGAAAAAGGCCGATGGCGCCTCCCAGGTGACGGGCATGCACTTCATTTTCGCTCAGCATTCGAAAGTAGTAATACTGTTGTGCTTTGAACCCACCCCGCCCGCGGCTGGTGGTATCGGCTATATGCACGTAGGTAACTGGTGATCGGACCCTATCCAGGTGGAGGACCTCGTCACACTCACCACTCGCGTATTCGCTCGGAGGATCCAGGCGTATGCCGTAGGTGCGCCGCCAATCCTTGAATTCTCTCGGGGCATAACTCGGACACAGGAATATATTGTATTCTTTGAGATTCTCATTGGTGCTCAGATCACTGGCCCAGGTCCTTTCAGGCTCGCTGGGAAACTGTATTGGGACCTGGTCATAGTCATCGTCCGCGTACATGAAAGTAGCCATGCCGAGTTGGCGGAGGTGGTTTATACACTGAGCGGTTCTCCCGTTCTCCTTGGCACGGCCAAGGGCCGGCAGCAGCATACTGCCCAACAAGGCGATGATGGAAATCACCACCAACAGCTCGACCAGGGTGAAGCCCGAGCGCCCCTTAGGTCCCACGCACGTCAATGAAGTCTGTGCTTGCATAGAGTGCCTCCAATTATGTAATCTAACAGACAGTCGCCTTTGTGTCAAGCTTGGCTTAGCAATCAAACCGAGATTGTCGGGAGCGCATAAACATCTCTGGCCATGCTGTTCAACTCTGGGGCATTCGTTCAGTTTTTTGGAGCGTTCTTGCTTCTTTACTGGCTCGCCCGTGGGAGCCTGGCGGCGCGCAATTTGCTCATCGTCGGGGCCAGCTACTTCTTCTACGGGTGGTGGGACTGGCGGTTTCTCGGGCTGCTGGCGTTTTCGAGCCTGTTCGATTACGGGGTGGGGCTGGGGCTGGAGCGCGCCGCGGCTGCGAGCCAGCGCAAGGCGCTGCTCCTGGCGAGCGTGGCGTGCAACCTGACCATCCTCGGCTTTTTCAAGTACTACGACTTCTTCGCCGAGTCCTTGACAAACGTGCTGGCGGACCTCCACGTGCCACTGCAACTGCGCACGTTGCGCCTCATTTTGCCGGTGGGTATCTCGTTCTATACCTTCCAGTCGATGAGTTATGTCCTTGACGTTTACCGGCGGAACATCCGCGCCACGCGGAATGTCGTTGAATTCCTGGCGTTCGTCTCGTTCTTCCCGCAGTTGGTGGCGGGTCCGATCGAGAGGGCGTCGCATTTGCTGCCGCAGTTTGGCGGGACACGGCGCATAACCCGCGAGATGCTCGAAGAGGGCCTCTGGCTCATTCTCTGGGGCGGGTTCAAGAAGGTCGTTTTGGCCGACCACCTGGCGCCGTTGGCGGATATGGTTTTTCAAGGCTCCTCCTTCTCGGCGTGGACGGTGGTGCTGGGCACGCTCGCCTTCGGGCTGCAAATCTACTGCGACTTTTCCGGCTACTCGGATATAGCGAGGGGCACGGCGCGGGTGCTGGGCTTCGACATCATGTTCAACTTCCGCTTGCCCTATGCCGCGACCAGCCTGCGGGAGTTCTGGCGGCGCTGGCATATCAGCCTGTCCACCTGGCTGCGCGACTACGTATATATCAGCCTCGGCGGCAATCGGCGGGGCAAGTCGCGGACGTATTGGAAT
>JBJKSV010000048.1:0-2685 GCA_046703605.1 Limisphaerales bacterium | reverse complement strand
CATCGAAGCTGCGCAGGGGCCGGAAGTAGCGATGCCCGGCGGCAATGCCTACACCCCGGCGCAACGGGGCTGCGGCGCGCCCGGCGTTCTCCGCTCTCCCAAGCTGCAAAACGTCCGCCGCGAATTTGAGCGAGCTCGCTCGTTGGTGGCCGCATTGCGTCCCTCGCCGCGCCTGGAGTTGGTCGTGAGCGGAGAATCCGGGCAAGGGCCGTTTGGCAGTGAAGAGGCCCTGCGAGGCTTCCTTGGCGCGCTGGCTGACAATGCTCGTCTGGCCCCGGAGGGGCCGCCGCCCACAAACCTGTGGCCGGACTTTGATCCGGCGGCCCGACAGGCCGAGCAAATGCATGAGTTGGACCGCCACAACCAGCGCCTGCTGGCCGAGAGCCCGTACGTCCGCCGGCAGTTTATGGCCCAACTCGACACCTCTTCGCCGGCCAAATTCCGGCAAACCGCCGCCTGGTATCGCAACTATTTCTACCGCCAGGTGATTGGCCGTTTCGACCAGCCCCTCCTGCCGGCCAATCCCCGTTCACGGGAGATAGACGATACACCCCGATTTACAGCCTACCGGGTTGTCCTTGACGTGTTTCCCGACGTTATCGCCGAGGGGATTCTTCTGGTGCCAAAGGACCTCAAGCCTGGCGAGCGGCGCCCGGTCGTGGTCTGCCAACATGGCTTGGAGGGCCGTCCGCTGGAAACGATCACCGGCGATAGCCACTACTATCACAATTTCGCCGCCAGGCTTTGCGAACAGGGGTTCATCACCTTCTCCCCTCAGGGTCTGTTCATTTTCGAAGATCGTTTCCGCACACTTCAGCGCAAGGCCAATCCACTAGGCAAGACCTTGTACTCGATCATGGTGCCTCAACACCAGCAGATCACCGACTGGCTCAAGACGCTGCCCTTCGTCGATCCGGCGCGAATTGCCTTCTACGGCCTGAGCTACGGCGGCAAGACGGCGATGCGCGTGCCGGCCCTCGTGACAAATTATTGCCTCTCCATTTGCTCCGGGGACTTCAACGACTGGGTATGGAAGTGCGCTTCGACTCTCAGCCCCTACAGCTATGTGCTGATGCCTGAATACGAAATCTTCGAGTTCGGCCTGGGCGGCACTTTCAATTACTCGCAGATGGCCGCCCTGATTGCCCCGCGCCCGTTTATGGTGGAACGAGGGCATTTCGATGGGGTGGCGCCGGACGACCGAGTGGCTTACGAGTTTGCCAATGTCCGTTACCTGTATGAGGCGCGATTAGGTCTCCATGATCGGTGCCGCATCGAATGGTTCAACGGACCGCATACCATCCACGGCGTGGGAACATTCCAATTCCTGCACCAGCACCTGGATTGGCCTCGCCAGGGGTCGGCAACGCAATGAATGGGGCAGGGCGTCGCTTCCATGTCAGCCTGAGTGCCTGACGTACAGGTGAGCCGAGCCCGGCGATATTCCTTTTCTATACCGAAGCATTTTGTCATAATCCGAGTCGCAGAACATTGCCGCGCTGCGAATCGATGTTATGGAATGGATGCTTGTAGCGTTACTGGCTGCGGGGGTTCCCATTGGGCTGGCTGTGTGGCTTATCCAACGCGCTGTCTCAGCGGGGGAACGAATCGAGAGAATGGCCCGGCGCCTGGACGCGCTCGAGTCGGAGGTCCGCCGACTTCGGCCAACAGGCGGACCGGCGCCCCAGGGCGCGGCGAAGCCCCCGCCCGTTTCTGTGCCAGCGGCCGTCGCTCTTGAGAAACCCACACCGTTAGAGCCAGCGCCCCTCTTCACGCCATCTCCGGTCAGTTCATCAGCCACTATGCCGTCTGGGAGGGTTGCGGCGCTCCAGGAGGCCTTCCGATCCAAGCCCTCCGCGCCGCCAACAGGGGCGCCCGCCCCGAATATTGCCAGCATCCTGGAAAAAGCGCCCGCAGCCGCTCAGGTCAGGGAACCGGTTCGGGCTGTGGACTGGGAACAGTTCATGGGCGTGAAGCTCTTTGCGTGGGTTGGGGGGCTGGCGGAATTCCTGGGCGTGGCATTTTTCATCAAGTATTCCTTCGATAACAACCTGATTTCGCCGCCGGTCCGAGTGACGCTCGGTTTCCTCGTCGGCCTCGGACTGGTGGCGGGGGGCAACTTGATGTCGCGCAGGAATTATCCCGCCCTGTCACAGACACTATGCGCGACTGGCGTCGTCATCCTCTACGCCGTGACGTTTGCCTGCCACTCGGTCTATCACTTCCGCCCGTTCGGGACCGCCCCAACTTTTGCGCTCATGGTGCTCATCACCGCGGCAGCGTTTCTGTTGGCTGTCCGGCTCAACGCGCTGGTGGTGGCCATTCTTGGCATGCTCGGCGGCTTTCTCACGCCGTTTCTCCTCTCGACCGGCCAGGATAATCCTTTTGGCTTGTTCGGTTACATCGCCATTTTGGACGCGGGCCTGCTGGTTGTTGCCGTCGAGCGGCGATGGTCCTTCCTTGGTGCGCTGGCGGCGGCGGGCACCGTTATCATGCAAGTGACCTGGGCCGGCGCATTCTTCATCACCGAGCACTATTTCCGAGGCGGCAAGATTCTCATCCCTCTTGCCGTAATGCTCGGGTTCAACGGCCTCTACCTGGCCGCCTCGTGGTGGGCCCGCGCGCGCAACCTGGCCAATCTGTGGTTCCTCGGCTCGGCCTTGGGACTGGCCGCGGTCACTTTTG
>JBJKSV010000047.1:0-6389 GCA_046703605.1 Limisphaerales bacterium | reverse complement strand
ACCTGTCGCTCCGCATTCTTCAAGCCTCGTTCCACTCCGGCCGTTTCCTTTCCCTGTCCTCATCAATGCGGCTGCCAGCATGCGGTGCTCGCCCAGCCCGGTGGCAGAATCATCGCGGTCTGCCGCTGTGAGGAACCCCGGTGCGAAGACCTCCTGCTCAGACCGGCTGACATTACCGTCTGGGAACTGGACGTAGCCCGTCTCGCTGGGGATCTGTGCGCCGCCCTGGGCCTCGATTCCCGGTTTACCGAATTCGGAGTTCCTTGCACATGGCAGATCGGCTCCTGGTCGGTGGACGCGGTCAGCGCTCTCCTGACTCTCCAATCCGAGCGCTCCGAATTCCGCGCCGCCGTGGCTGAGTTGGCCGCCCGCCTCCGCGGCCCGTTCTTGCTCTTCGCCCCCACCAGCCGCCATCTGGACGCACTCACACAGCAATTGCTCGCCGGTGTGGGCGCCGGCTTCTTTGGGCTCGAATCAAACCTGCGCTTTGCCGAGACGGGACGGCTCTATCCCATCCGCACTCCCGGTGAACTCTTTTGCCGATTCACGCCCCAACCGGCAGCCGAATCGGACCAGCAAGAAACCGCCCGCAAGGCCTTCGCCCTGGTCCGCCAACTGGATTCTGAACGGCCACTCAAGCCCCCCTCGCTCATGACCGTGTTCCGGCTCTATTGCGTGGAGGCCAAGGGCATCGGAGAAATCGCGCGGCGATTAGATACTTCAAAGACCACCATTCTCCGGCGCCTGGAACTAATTCAAGCCCGGACAGGCGTGGCCCCCGCCACCCTTAGAACCCACTCGCCCCACCTTGCCAATCTTGAAGATGAATTCGCCGACCCGCGCGCCCGGCATATTCATCGGCGCAGCCTTATCTACGACGGGGAGGAGCCGGAATCGGACTTCTGAGAGGACGAGGTTGGAAAACTTGAAACCCGAAACCCGAAATTCGGAACATTTTCAAATGCGGCAGGCGGGAACCACGGAATACTCGGAATACTCGGAAAAGAGCCCAGCGAGCAACGCGGCGGGTCACCCGGGCGCGGAGCCCGCGCTAACGAGCGAATCACAAACCATCTCCTTTCGTGTACTCCGTGTGTTCCGGGGTTTTCTTTCTTTTTTCCATGCGCTCCTTGTAATCCGTGGTTTCACCCCTTGCGCGGCTCGGCTCCTTTTGGGAGCGTTGTTTCTTCTTGTCCTTGGCGTCTGTGAAACTGAGCCGGTATTGGCGAGCAACGGCGCGGCAAAACAACAGTCGCTGGACGAATGGCGGGCGCTCACCGCTTCCAATGCCGCGCCGCCTTGCGCCTATGTCAAAGGCGACGCCATCCGCGTCTATTTCGCGCGTGAATCCGGTGTCGAATCCTTCAGTGCGCGTTGGAGCCATCTGCGGATTCCCAGCGGGAGTTACCGGGTGCATTCGGCGGTGCTGCGTTGGAACCAGCGGCTCGGGCGCATCCCCAAACCGCAAAGCGCCTGGCGCCAGGCGGTCGTTGTCGGTGGCCCGGAATGGAGGCGCCTGGCGACGAACCTGGTGGCCGCCCTGACTCCCAAAGCGCCCTGGCACGCGGCTTATTACCAGGCCTTTCTGGCCGACCGCGTTCTCTATCGCGGCCCACGGGGCCGCCCCCATCTTGTGCCGTTGCGGCGGCAACCCGCCCAGGTGATCATTGACCGGCGCTTTTCCATCGAGGAAACCCTTGAAATCCTGGGCCGGCTCCTCTCCCAAGAACTGGGCCGAAGCCACCCCGGTCAAAACCTGTTCCTCCTTATGACGCCCAGCGCACGCCGATGCACTCAGCCATTGCTCGTGGACCTGGAGCGGCATGAGTGCGTGCTGTTGGAACCGGCGGCCCTCTACGACACAACCGACCGCGGCATCGGGTTGGCGGTCACCGC
This sequence comes from Limisphaerales bacterium, assembly GCA_046703605.1. Taxonomy (GTDB): domain Bacteria; phylum Verrucomicrobiota; class Verrucomicrobiia; order Limisphaerales; family UBA8199; genus JAJYHY01. The sequence goes on along the minus strand of JBJKSV010000047.1, from coordinate 4,493 downwards.
CCAGGGACTTAAGGCCATGTTGTTTGATAGCGTCGTCGTCGCCTTGATCAAGAACCCCGTCTCCAGCGTGGCTCGGCTCGGCAACCTGGGCGTCCAAACCGTCGTCAAGCTGCTTCGTCCTTTACTGCCTCGATTTGGCGGCGCCTCGGCTCCCGTGGTGAAAGGCCGGGGCATGGACCTCGATAAATGGGAGGCCTGGCTCGACGAGCATACCGGCACCCGCGAGCAGGAGGGTTCGCTCCAGTTGCTCATCGATGGCGACCGATTCTTCAAAAGCCTGGAGGAGGGCATCGCCCAAGCCACCAATCAGATCGATATCCTGGTTTATATTTTCGATAAGGACGACGTGGCAGTGCATATCGCCGACGAGTTGAAACAGCGGTCCGCGCAAGTCAAAGTCAGGGTCATCCTGGATGAGGAAGGCAGCATCGCCGCCGGGGTGGCGCCCCCCGCCACGCCGATGCCCGAAGGGTTTGTCCCACCGACCTCCATCGTCTCTTATCTGCGCAGGGGCTCGCATGTCAAAGTGCGTCCGTTCCTCAACCCCTGGTTTTCCGCCGACCACTCCAAGCTTTTCCTGGTCGATGGCAGTCGCGCGTGGCTGGGGGGAATGAACATCGGAAGGGAATACCGCTATGAATGGCATGACCTTATGGTTGAAGTCAGGGGGCCTGTTGTCGCCTCGCTCCAAGAGACATTCCGGCGGGATTGGGCTCACGCCGGTCCTTTCGGCGACCTGGGCTACCTCATAGCCCTCCTGACCTCACCTCACACGCCGCCGTCCCAGAAGCCGCCCGGCTCTTGGATCAAGCTCCGGCTCTTGCCCACAAAAACCCTCTGGAAACCCTTCGCCACAGCCATCCTCGGCTCCTTGCGCCACGCGCAAGACTATATCTATGTCGAGAACCCCTACCTCTTCGACAAGCGCATCATCATCGGCTTGGTTGCCGCTCGGCAACGGGGCGTGGATGTCCGCGTCATACTGCCGAGCATCAACGATTTCAAGACCGGCGGCAGAGGCAATCTCGTCATTGCCAATTACTTCCTCGAACATCATGTCCGGGTCTATTTCTATCCTGGCATGACCCATGTCAAGGCGCTGCTGGCCGACGGTTGGGCGTGCCTCGGCTCCGGCAACCTCAACCACCTCAGCCTGCGCCTCAACCAGGAGGACAATATCGCCACCTCTGATCCGGGCTTCGCCGCCGAGATCAAACAGCAGCTTTTCGACCAGGACTTTGCCCACTCTTATGAGCTCAAGCATCCGATTTCAGTGGATTGGCTGGATTTTTTGGCGGACATCCTCCTGGAAGGATTTTGAAATCGCCGCAGGCAACATGGCGGCCCCATTACGTTCGGCGGCTTCCCGGAACCGTCTGGAGCCCCGGCCCGACTCCTGCGGGAGACCCTGAAAGATCACTCTTTCATCCCTTTTCCGGACTGCGGTTTCGCACAGGCGCCGTTCGACGAGACAAAAAATGTCGAATGTCGAACAACATTGGGAGAGCAACCGTGCAGCCAGGGCCTGTAAGGTGAAAGGGATTAAGGGCGCCGGTGCATAGCGGGGAAGCGATTGCGCTGATTTTGCTTGCATCAATGCAGATTTGTAGTGCAACATGCGCCTATTCCACTTGAGTTGGCCGCCAAGCGCGGCTCTCGGGAGACAAGCAGAAGTATTTTTGATAGCCTGATTGCAGCTTATGACTATGAGCACAGCCGCTGTTGCTGGCCGAACTGTCTCGGTCTTGCTCTTGGCGAGCCTCCTGGTGTGCGCCTCTTCCGCCCGCGCGCAGACACCCAGCCCGCCTCCGCATCTGACGATCACCACTGAAGGCGGCATGCCCGGTTTGCCGGTCATCATGGGCGTTGAACCCGCCACGAACGGCGTGACCGTGACCTGGGATGGCCCCTCCGGCTATTACCAATTGTACCAGGAATTGGCGCCAGGCGGCAACCAGTGGAAACCGGTGGACGGACTCAAATTGACTCGAATGGCGACGGTCTCCACGAATAATGCCAGCGCCTTTTTCCGCATCTCCGGCCCTTCGCCTCAGTACGCCGGTTCGCAAAGATGTGAAGAATGTCATGGACAGATTCACGATTGGCAGGCAGGCACCGAACACGCCCAAGCCTTCCAAACCCTGGTCCGGATTGGACAGCAGACTAATCCCACCTGTCTGCCTTGCCATACGGTGGGATATGGATTGCCGACGGGCTTCGTCAGCGCGGCAAAAACCCCCCAGCTTGAAGGCGTCCAATGCGAGAACTGCCACGGGCCGGGCGCAAGGCACGCGGCGAATCCCGAGGACCCGGTGACGCGGCCGCAAGTGGAGCTGGCCTCCGAGCTCTGCGGTGGGTGCCACACGGGAGCGCGCCAGCCTCAATATGACGAATGGAAGGTCAGCCCGCACAACGCCATGGTGGAGGACATGAACCCGGCCAACCGCGTGACCAGTTGCGGGCGCTGTCATTCGGGATCGTCCCGTTTGCATCAGCTTATAGGTCTTCCCCTGGCGCCAGGCGACGCCAATGTGCCAATCACGTGCGCGGTCTGCCACGACCCGCACCAGATCGGTACGGCGACCAACAGCCTGCCGCAGACGGTGACCAACGAGTTTGTCAGTCCGCGCGGTGTGGTGTTGCCGATCCGTTATGCCCAGCTTCGCAATCCGCTGGCTTCGACCAACGATTATTCCATTTCGACTTCAGGCAGCCTGCTCGCCCAGTACAATCCCAAAATCAATCTCTGCGGCCAGTGCCACAACCGCCGCGGCGCAACCTGGACGGACACCAGCCGTGCCCCGCACCACTCTCCCCAATATAACATGCTCATCGGCACCGTCGGAGTGTTGCCCAGCGGCGTTCCGCCAGACGACCCCGGGCATCACGCCTTGTCAACCACCAATCAATGCGTGAGTTGCCACATGCAGAGCACCCCTTATATGAGTGGGCAACCGGCGGTATCGGGGCATACGTTCCTGGTGCAGTCCTTTGAGGTGTGCAAGAACTGTCATTCTCTGCCGGAGGCTCTGGTTCAGTTCACCACAAACGCGATTGCCACCCAGATCCAACAGGTGAAGGCCTCGCTCGATACATGGGCGACCACTATGGCGCCGGAGCCGCTGCGGACCGAATACAGAACGCGCGCCTGGGAGTACACGGTCCCGGGCGACTTATCGCCGGGCGGGCCGGGGCCGACCAGCAGCGAGCAGGCGCTGATACCCGACGCCATCAAGAAGGCCCGGTTCGACCTTTACATTGTGCTGAATGACGGCAGCTATGGAGTCCACAACGGCCCATTCGCCGTTAAGCTCCTGGATGCGGCGCAGACCTTCGTCCAGGAGGCGATGACGCCTTGAGACGCTGTAGATTGGCGCGACGGCCGTCAAAAGCTGGAGCGATTATCCCTAATTTGAAGATACCCAGAAACCCATGATAAACCGGAAAATGCCCATCATCAGAAGATTGCTCGGACGATGGAAATCCGGCCTGTTGGCCGGAGCGGCGACCTTCCTGCTTGTGGCGCTCGTAGTTTCTTGCGGGACGGTTCACCGTTCGGTGGTCGCACTGCCGAATTATCCCGGAGCGACCTACATCGGCTCGGCCGCCTGCGGCGAGTGCCATGATCAGATTTATCGAGGGTTCGCCACCGCCGTCCACGCCCGGCTGATTGCGCCCGGCACCAATGCGTTGAACATGGGGTGCGAATCCTGCCATGGCCCTGGCAGCGTTCACTCCGACTCCGGCGGCGCGATCCCTCCGCCTTATATCTTTGCTTCCGGTCGGCCTCGGCCGGCGGGTTATGGCCCCAGCCTGGAGGTGCAACCGGCGCGGAACGTCGAGACGGTATGCTACAAATGTCACGCCGACGTTCGTGGCCAATTCAGCCTGCCCGACCATCACCCAGTGCCCGAGGGCCGGCTGAGCTGTATCGACTGCCATAACCCCCACAAGGGGTCGATTTACGTTGGCGGCGGCACCCAGTTGCTCTCCGAGAATGGGCTGTGCCTGCGCTGCCATGAGGCGCAACGCGGCCCGTTTGTCTTCGAGCATGACGCCCTGCGCGAGGGATGCGTCGTCTGCCATAACCCGCACGGCTCGGTCAATGCCAAGCTGCTCAGCGTGCGTGATTCGAACCTTTGTCTGAAGTGTCATTTCCAGCAGGTCACCGGAGGCCGGATCCTCATCGGCGACTCGGATCATACGTTGCGGCTCCAGCAGGGGAGCTGCTGGACTGCGGGTTGCCACGAGGCGGTGCATGGCTCGCGCGTCAGTCCCTCTTTGCGGTTTTAACAAGCGATTCCAAAGCCCATGAAAGCACGAAGGCGATTCCAGATCGGGAACTTAGAATGGTACTGGGCGGCGCTTCCGCTCCTGTGTGTTACGTTTGGCGCATTGGCGGACGACACCAATGCCCCGGCCGCACCCCCGCCTCCGCCCCTAACTCCGCAGCAGTACTTCGAAGGGGGCACCAACACCTACAACAACTGGGT
>JBJKSV010000046.1:0-2724 GCA_046703605.1 Limisphaerales bacterium | reverse complement strand
ACTGCCCGCCAGTCCCTGCCTGGGGATTGACAGATCCACTCCGGCCACAGGCAAGCGGTTCTATCGTGCCGTCGCGATGGAAGAGCCGGCGAACCTGGTGTTCATTCCGCCGGGCACCTTCCAGATGGGCAGTCCGACCAACGAAGTGGACCGCTATCTCGACTGGGAAGGGCCGCAGACGGCGGTGACCATCAGCCGAGGATTCTGGATGGGGCGCTTTGAAGTGACCCAGGGAGAGTACCTGGCGCTTATGGGGAACAATCCGAGCTTCTTCACCACCAAGGACTTGAATGGCAAACCGATCACCCCGGACCTCAACCGGCCCGTCGAGCAGGTGTCCTGGTTCGACGCCACGAATTACTGCTGGGCGCTCACGCAACAAGAGCGGGCGGCTGGACGGATTGCCACGAACAGTGTGTATCGGCTTCCGACCGAGGCGGAATGGGAGTATGCCTGTCGGGCGTGGACCTCAACGCGGTTCAGCTTTGGGGATGACCCTGGCTACACGAACCTGGCCGACTACGCGTGGTATGGCGACAACAGCGGTGGCATGACACATCCGGTGGGCCGGAAGCTGCCGAACCCATGGGGCTTGTATGACATGCACGGGAATGTGCTCGAATGGTGCCAGGACTGGTTCTCGGACTACCTGCCTGGTGGGATTGCCGTTGACCCGCACGGACCGGTTTCAGGCACGCTCCGCGTGATTTGCGCCGGTTTCTGGGCCGGTCCCGCCAAGGACTGCCGGTCAGCCTTCCGCTTCGGCCTGGCCCCGGGCCTGAGGTTCATCCACATCGGCTTCCGGGTCGTTCTCGCCCCAGGTCCGATCAATGTAACTGTGACTCAAGGGCTTGAGCCATGAGTTCCGTGTAGCGAAGCTGGCCGGCCGCGTTCAGGTGCGTTTTTTGCGCAAATAGGCTGTCAGATAACACTGCCGGCAGACTCTTCAATGCCGCGTCCGCCTTGAGCCAGTCACTCCACTGGCGGAGCAAGTCGCCGTAACGTGCCGGATAGGCGGGGCCGGCGAACCGTTCGGGCAAGGGGGTGATCACGACATACAGTTTGACGCCCGCAGGCACGGCCTGCCGAAAGCCCTCGCTGGCCGGCTTGAGGTAACTGGCCAGCCAGTATTCCGCCCGGCCCGTCGCCGGTTTTGACTCCGGGTCCACGGCGCTGCCGCGGTTTTGCTTGAGGTAATTCTCCAAGTCCTCCGTGAACCCGTAACGGCAACCGAACGGCCCCCGTAGCGGACGAGGCAGGACTCGTGCCAGCAAGCGTCCGTGGAAGATGTCCGCTCCAAGGACTCCGGCAACCCAATCAGCGAGCCGCTCTCGGGGTTGAAAGTCGGCGCCGGCGAGAAAGCTGTAGAGCGCATGTTCCTGCCAAGTATCGACGTGCGCCAGGCGCAGTCCCTCGGGGTGCATCAACAACACCACGGCGCGAAGCTGGCCAGGATTGGCCTGCGCGTAGTTGCGAAGCAGGCGGGCGTTTGCGCTCAAGTCCAGATAGCTAAGCGTTCCAAGATTCAGCACAGGGCGCCCCAGCCGCTTGCTTAACCGGGGCGCCGACACATCCATCAGGCAGGAGGAATCGCCCAGCAGCACAATCTCCGCGTCCTGCGCCGCGCGGCTCGCCTCGGCCTTTTGCACCAGGATGGTGCGATCAACGTCCAGCGTAGGCCGCGGCGCGGGGAACCATCCCGACCAGGCGCCAAGGTGCATCGCCATCACGAACACGGCCACAGGCAGAAGAGGCCGCACGATGGCCCGAACGCACTCGGATGCGCTGAATTCGTAGAAGTGGCTTTGCATGTTATGACCTTAGAATTGGAAGTAGAGAAACGCCGCGTTCTCTTTCTCCCAGAACACCAGGATTCCCAGCAAGAGCAGACCTTCCAGGCTTCCCCGGACCCACCCCGGCAACGCCAGAACTGGCAGCAGATTGTCGCACCGGCGTTGCCAAAGCTGCATCAGCACCAACGGGGCGGCAAAGACCACGAGATTGAGCAGGTAGTTTCGCAGCCACGACGGCGTCCAGAAACTCCCCAGTGCAGACGTCATGGCGAAGATCTGTTCCAGCGAACCGGCGCGGAACAGCATCCACCCATAAAAGACAAACAGCATCGTGCCCAACCAGGCCACCGCGCGCCCAAACCTGCCCCGGAAGATCCGAGGCGTGATATTTTTCGTTGCGCGCCCAACCATCAGCCCGCTGCCATGCCAGGCGCCCCAGAGCACAAAGTGCCACGCCGCTCCATGCCACAGCCCGCCCAGCAACATGGTCACTAGCAGATTCCAATACGTCCGCGACTTGCCCCGCCGATTGCCGCCGAGGCTGATATATACGTAGTCGCGCAGCCAGGTGGACAGGCTGATGTGCCAGCGTCGCCAGAACTCCCGCAGGCTGGTCGCGGCATACGGCAAGCGGAAGTTGAACATGATGTCGAAGCCCAGCACCCGCGCCGTGCCCCTCGCAATATCCGAGTAGCCGGAAAAGTCGCAGTAAATTTGCAGCCCGAAGGCGAGCGTGCCCAGCACCACCGTCCAAGCCGAGAAGGAGGAGCCTTGAAAAACCATGTCCGCCAACGGCGCCAGGTGGTCGGCCAAAACGACCTTCTTGAACCCGCCCCAGAGCATGAGCCAGAGGCCCTCTTCGAGCATCTCGCGGGTTATGCGCCGTGTTCCGCCAAACTGCGGCAGCAAATGCGACGCCCGCTCGCTGATC
>JBJKSV010000045.1:0-7649 GCA_046703605.1 Limisphaerales bacterium | reverse complement strand
GGTCGGTTTGGCCGTGGTCGATTGGCTGGATGAGGATCGAGTTCGTGTAGGCCCCCGCCGGAATGGAAATCCGGTTTGGGATCTCGGCGTAGTCAACCCCATTGGAAGCCGTGCCGCCGATGCGGTAGAAGAGATTGACGCTCATGTTGGTGTTTCCCTCACGAAAGACCGTGAAGGTTGCGGTATCGCCGGAAAGGCTGGCCTGGGAATCAGTCGCCCGGATCGTGACCACGGGAATACGATCGCCTGGAAATTGCCCCAATGCGCCCCCAGCCGACCCGAAGAGTAACAGAATCGCGGCAACTGCGGCTGCACACCGCGCCGCGCGAACGAATCGAACATTTTTCATACACTGAATTGGACAGTTTTTAGACACCCTGCTTGTACCTTGGTTCAGTCCTAACCCAACACGGGCGGTGATCTCCCGTTCGAAACCCGAGATCTTGCCTGCCGCCCGACTGCCCTGCTTCTGAACCAAGCCCAACAAGCTCGTTAGCATCCGCCGCGCCATTCATCCACAAATCCACCGCTCTTCCAAACGGATGGCCGCCACTTGATGCGGGTCCTGCCCGATGAATGTATTCCGTCACGTCTGCGGCGGAAATTGGCTGCCCACGACGTGCATACCGTTCCGCAAGCGGGCTGGGCCGCCGACGGGATGCACCGCGGGCTAAACGTGCTACAATAGACGGGCATGAAAGAAACGATAGCAATGTTAATGGTGGCCGCCTTCAGCCTCGCGGCCATTGCCTCGGAACAACCCCAAATCCCGCTCCCGACACGATCCCAGGCGGAATGGCTCGATGCGGGCATAGGCGTCTTCGTTCATTGGTCGCCCAGTGTGTATCAAGGCACTCAGGGCGATAATCTCTCGACGCCGACTAATAGGATTGACCCCGACCGTTTCGATGCGGACAAGATCGTGCGCGCCGCCAAATCTGCCGGGGCGGGCTACTTGATCTTTGTCGCCAAGCATATCGGCGGCTATTGCGCCTGGCAGACGGACACGACCGACTATTCCCTCAAGACTTCCCCGTGGAGGAATGGCAAAGGCGACATGGTCGGGGACCTGGCTCAGGCATGCCGTGAACAGGGCCTGCGCTTTGGAGTTTATCTTTCACCGCGCGATGACTTTCACCATGTTGGTGTTGGCGGGCGCGCCGCGAATGCACAGGCGCAGCGCGCGTACAACGAGCTTTACCGCCGGCAACTGACGGAGATCCTGACCAAGTTCGGGCCGATGTTCGAGATGTGGTTTGATGGCGGCAACGTTGTGCCCGTCAACGACCTGATTCAAAAGCTCGCGCCCGACATCATCACCTTCCAGGGACGCCGCCCCAACTCTACCCGCTGGGTCGGGACCGAGGCCGGGTTCGCCCCCTATCCCTGCTGGAACACGATTGACTGGAAACCGGGAGAAACGCCGGCATCTGGCGCGGGCACTCCCAGTGGCAATCTCTGGTGTCCGGCGGAATGTGACGTATCCATCCTGCGTCCCGACTGGTTCTGGACCAAAGGCAGCGACCGCCACATCCTCAGCCTGAAGCAGTTGCTCGAGATCTACTACCGCTCGGTGGGCCATGGAGTGAATCTGCTGCTCAACATTACGCCCGACGATCATGGCGTGGTGCCGGCGGCCCAGGTGCGCCGGCTGAAGGAATTCGGGGACGAGATACGCGCCCGGTTTGGCAGACCGCTCGCCTCGACCAGCGGCCAGGGAACCATGCTGAGCCTGAGTCTTGGCAGGCCCAAAACGATTGACCACATCCAACTCCGCGAGGACGTCCGCCAAGGTGAACGCGTCCGCCAGTTCGAGGTCGAAGGCCGGGGCGCTGACGGCAATTGGGCCGCGCTTTATCACGGAACCCAGATTGGCGCTCGTCAGATCATCCCGATTCACACGGTGACGCTGTCCGGGTTGCGGCTTCAGGTCGAGAAGTCAGTCGGCCAGCCGCTCATTCGGCAATTCGCTGTTTTCTATGTGGACCGGCCCGTCCCTCAATCGGCGTACCGCTGATTGAGGGTTCGACATTGCCACTGAGGTCCGCCTCCAACTCCTGCCCCTTGAAATTGGGAAGAGGCTCGCCAGCCGGGGAATGGCAGCCTCGGCGATGCGGAAATACTCGCTGTCCAACTCCAAGCCGATCGAGGGGCGCCCTTGGCATACGCAATGCCTATGCGGCCTTGAGCAACTCCAGCACCTCGGTGTCTGTCGTCTGCGGGAAGAGGTCGTAGTACCGGCCCACCGCCTCGAAATCCGGGTCCACGCATAGGACAACCGTTTCATCGACGAGGCTTTTAAGCCGGTCCACGGCGTTCTGGGAAGCCACGGGGGCGCTGACGATCACCCGGCTTGCGCCTTGGTTTCTGACCGAGAGCACGGCGGCTTGCGTGGTCGAGCCGGTCGCCACACCATCATCCACCAGGAGCACCCGCCGGTTGGCGAGTTGGGGGCTGCCGGTTTTGTGGAATCGAGCCTCGTACCCGTGCAGCCGCTGGGTTTCTTGGCGGACAACTTCCTCTAGTTCGGCGCGCACGGCGGGATTATCGTTGGCCATGGTTCTGTCGAGCACGATCACCCCTTTTTCAGCCAGCGCCCCCACGGCGAACTCGCGTTGAAACGGGTGCCCGATCTTTCGCACGATTAGAACGTCCAGGGGCGTCTGCAATACGCGCGCCACCTCCGCCGCCACAACAAGCCCGCCTCTGGGCAAGCCGAGCACCATGTCGGCCTGAACGCCGAGGGCCTTCAAGTGATTTCCGAGCTTCTGTCCCGCATCTTCTCGCGATGCAAACATCATATTGATTGGATCGCCCTATCCAGGCCAAAAATCAATGCCCAAACCAACTGAGCAGGGACCACAAAATACTCGAAACGCGCGAAAGAAGACGTTTGTTGAGGCGGGCCAAGAAGCGCATTTCGTGGTCACTTCGCCCTATAAGGAACCCAATTTCCGCCCTATGAGACGATGGTGCCAACCTTCTCCCCCATGATAACGCGCCGGAGGTTGTGGGGACGGAACAGGTCAAACACGATGATGGGCATCTTGTTGTCCATGCAGAGAGAAAAGGCGGTGGAATCCATCACCTTTAATTGCGCCTGGAGGGCTTCGATGTACTTGATTTCCGAATAGCGCCTGGCGTTCTTGTTCTCTTTGGGGTCCGAATCGTAGATGCCATCTACCTTGGTCGCCTTGAGGATGACCTCCGCGGCGATCTCGTTGGCCCGCAAGGCGGCTGCGGTATCAGTCGAAAAATAGGGGTTCCCCGTCCCGCCGCCGAAGATGACGACTCGGCCCTTCTCCAAATGGCGGACGGCCCGGCGGCGGATGAACGGCTCGGCCACCTGGGCCATGGTAATCGCGCTCTGGACGCGTGTGGCGACACCCAGCTTTTCGAGGGCGTCCTGGAGCGCCAGAGAATTGATGACGGTGGCGAGCATCCCCATGTAATCGCCGGTCGCGCGCTCGATGCCGCGCTCGCTTCCCGGTAATCCGCGAAAGATGTTGCCTCCGCCCACCACCAGCACGACTTCCACACCCAAATCCCTCACCTCCTGGATCTGCTGGGCCATGTTCTGAACTGCCTCGGGGCATATCCCCACGCCTGCCTCTCCCCCCAGGGCCTCGCCGCTGAGCTTGAGCAGAATCCGCCGATACTTGGGTTTTTCCGATTTGTTCATGACATTGCCGCCCGCCGGGAATGAGGCTTGCGGGGATGGTTTCTAACAGTTCCAAGCCGGGGAGTCAATCAAACGCTGCGCCCAGTCAGATGGGACTAGCGAAAGGCGCCGGCCGTAAAACGTAAGATGTGAAACGTGAGGCGGGCTTGGGGGACGGAGCCTGGGAGATAGGACTCCCGTTTCACGATTTCCACGCCATTGGACTGGTTTCTTTGTTGAATAGGACCCGGCTTGTTGGTTAGGGTAAGAGTCGAACTGTGAGTGTATGAAGTCTGCGAGCGCCATCGACTCTGAGAGGGCCCTCCCTGAGAAGCGGAGGGTGGCGCTCCTTAAGCTGCTCGGAGATGAGGACCCAGCGGTGTATCGTACAATTCGTGAGAAGATCCTGGCCACCGGCTCAGAAGCAGCCGAGTGGCTTCGTCCGCATGCTTTGAGCCGGGACCCCGTCATGCGCCGGCATGTGCGGGAGATCCTGCTCCATTTTGACGGCCAGGCCGCGGACGACGAGTTCCTGGGGTTCTGCCTTAAGCAGGGCGAAGAACTCAACCTGGAGCAGGGCGCCTTCTTGCTGGCTCGAACGCGCTACCCCGGCATCAACACCGAGGCGTATGGCGCCCTGTTGGACAGCTTTGCGGGCGAGTTAAGCCATCGGCTGGAGCGCCGGGCCAAGGCCTCAAGGACGCTCTCCGAAGTCAATCGCTACCTCTTCGAGGAATTGGGGTTCGTCGGCAACCAGCGCGATTATTACAACCCGGACAACAGTTATTTGAACCGTGTTATTGACCGGCGCACCGGCAGCCCGATCAGTCTCTGCCTGGTGTATTTGCTGGTGGCGCGCCGGTTAAGCCTGCCGGTGGCGGGCATCGGGCTGCCCGGACATTTTATCTGCCGTTACCAGTCCAGTTCCGCCGAGGTCTATGTTGATGCCTTCAACAAGGGGCAGTTCCTGACCAAGGCCGACTGCATCCAATATCTTGCCCGAGGCAATTTCAGCCCGCGGGAAGATTACCTCGCTCCGCTGTCCGCGCGGCGTCTGCTGCTGCGCTTGTGCGCCAACCTGCACCAGGTTTACCAGGAGTTGGAAAAACAAGATGAGGCCCTTCGCCTGCAACGCTACATGGTGGCTCTGGCCCGGTGAGCCGGGGTGTTTTATTTGGCTTTCAGCCTTTAGCGTTTAGCCTTTAGCCTTTGATAAGCGGGGGCGTTGGTTCCCAGAACCGTGGTGCTGCGGGCAGGGTGGGAGAGGTATTTGTCAAAGGCGCCTTGCCACCAAGCCAAGCCAACTGCCAGCAACAACAGGAGGAAGAGCAGATACAGCCACCATCGGGGACGCCTTTCCGCGAACGGGTCGCAGAGGTCGCGCCGGGCGCCGGGCGGGAGGAGGGCGATGCGGGTGAGCGAGGCGCCGAAGGGGAGGTTGATCCTGGCCCTGGCATTAACGGCCCAGCCATTGGCGTCAAGAATGGGGCCCAGATTGCGCCGCCGGAGCTTGAGCCAGGCCAGTACCATTGAAGGGCCGGAGATGACACCGATGATGGCCAGCGCGCCCAGAGGCATCATCCATCTCAACGCCAGGAAGCCCGTGACGATGCCGCCGATCATTCCACCCAGGCCGGCGATGCCGACACTCAAGGCGGCAATCATGCCAGGGTCGATGCGCCTGGGAATCTGCCCGAGGGGAGCGGCGCCGGGTTTTTGAGGGGCGGTTGCCATTTGCGCCAAGGGCGAGACGGCGAGGTCGTCGGCAGCGGTGGCACGTTTCGCGAACTGCTCCTGAATGGCGCGGGCCACTTTCTTGTAAGGGGCCCAAAAGGCCTGACGAATGCTGATGGGGTTGTCCTGGATCCTGATGATGGTAGCGTCCCAATCGCGGCCTTGGCGGTCGTAGAAGAGGCCGTTGCGCCCCACAAGCAAGTTATCGGAGTCACCGTTGGTAAAGGCGGCGACAATTTGCATTTTCTCGCCGGTGGCTTTGCGGACGCAATCGCAGTAGGCGAGGTAAGCGCCGGCCAGGCTGGCCATAACGGCGTGTTTGGCCGCATCCTCAACGCGCAAGCAGAGATCGCAGCTCCTCTGGTCCAGAAACAATGTGCCCGCCTGGAAGATGGCCTTGGCCTTGCCGCTGTAGAAATCGCGGAATGAAACAAAATTGTTGAGCAGGCGGAAGAGGTCGCGGTGCAGACGGAGCAGCTTCTCTACCGCCGCGATTTCATTGACCTGCGCCTCGAATGCCAGGTCGGCCGCAATCAGCGTCGAGAGGGCTTCTTTGCCCGGCCCCGCCAAAATGGCGCGGATGCGCTCGAGGCCGAGCTTTTCAACCGAGGCGCCTGGCTTTGCGGCCATCCAGGCCTCATAGGGTGCAAAGCGCTGTTTGATGACCGACCAATTCGCCTCAATAATGGCCTCTCCAGCCCCAAGCACAGGCTTGACCACCTGCGTTTCAAATCGCGCCATGGCGTCCGCCCACGCCGGATTGACGCCCTCCCTCAGGGGCAAGGGGCGTCCGGCCCGGATACGCGAGAGCGGCAGGGCGGCGATTTCAGCCGAGGAGAGCGTCAGCTCTTTGCCGGTGAACGCGAGGTAATCGTTCTCATCGCGATTGAGCGCGTCTTCAGACCGGGCATCGAATGCGGCCAGGCGGCAGCGGGCGAAATAGTCGTCTATCTTTGGTTTGACGGCCTGGAATGTGGCGTAGGCCTCGGCAGTCGCCTCGCCCAGCGGCAATGCGTCGGGATGGTCCTGGGCCTGTTGCCTCCAGTCCATATAGGCCTGGGCCTCGGCAAAGAACGAATCCACTTTGGCCTGGCTCACGCCGGGTTTGCCGCTGTGGTCGGTCTCCGCCCCAAGACAGGCAATGATGTCCTCGATGAGCGTCCGGGTCTCGGGGTCCTGGGCTGAATCGGAAGGGACGATACCGTCCCCATTATAGAGCGTCTGGGCGAGGGCGGCGGCGGTATTGGCGGTGTCTTCGAGGGTGATTGTCTCGGCTTGGGGCTTATCCAGGCCGGCCAGGATACGCCTTGCAGCAATGAGGATCTGCGCGCCTTCGGGGCTGCTGTCGCTGATAGCGGAGAGGGGGATTTGAACGGCACCTTGGAGCAAGCCATCAGGAGTCTTGAGCAGCGAACAGGCCCACTTGGTCGCGGTGATGATTTCGGGCGCCCGGATGCGCCCGTCCTTATCCGCATCAATCAGGCTGAGCGTTTTCGAATCGAACTCCAGGCCGGTGGCTGGACATGCCAAGGCGACCCAGAGTTTCTGGTCAAGTTCGTCCAAAGCCCCCAGGTCGGCGCCTGAGGCCAGCTCAACCTGGTCAAAGCCGCCGATCTGGGAAAACCCCCACGTGTGCTTCGAATTGCGCTCTGCTCCCATAGGGATATGCTTGTCAGGCCCTAGCCCGAATATTTCCCACGCGGGCAGCGCGGGCAGTCCTCTGCGCGCCGCAATACGAGAGGATGCTGCCGATGTGCGGTATGGCGGCGGGCGGAGGACTGCCCGCCCTACCTCCAGGCTGTTGCCGTTTTGCTCGTGGCATGAAGTATTCAGGCTAGAATGCCACAACAGCCCGCTCGCGCATAGCGCAAACGAGAGGGCGCTAAGCAGTTCTGATTTTAGGCGGAATCGAAAGCGCCGTGGTCCGGCGCGTTGGGTTGCTCTGCCGCGAGCTACCGTCCTCGTTTTTCCGGAATATCGGTCGAGGTGTAGCTGATGAATCCGAGGAATTTGTAGTATTTGATGTCGGCTCGACCGACCATCGGTCCCGTGGAAAAGTAGTGTTCGCGGCTATGCGTCGAGTAGGCCAGCAAGGCGAATTTGGCCGTGGAAAATTGCTTGTCCGAGTTGAAAAGGGCGATCTCAGGAATCGGGATCGTGCCTGTGAAAGGTATCGGCAGGCCGGTTTGGGGGATTCCAATGAGTGAGCTGGTGCTGTCAATAGAGAGCGCCCCACTTCGAGCCTCGATGACGA
>JBJKSV010000044.1:0-7109 GCA_046703605.1 Limisphaerales bacterium | reverse complement strand
CCAGGCAGCCGATCCACGTAAAGTTGCAGGATCGGACGCACCTGCGTCTTCCAATCCGTCGTGATGGTCTTGAGCGTGCGCCATTCCTCTCCCTTGGACCGGAGCCAGGCCCCATGCTCGGCAATCAGGGAGACCGGCAGTGGCCCGAACCACTCTTCGAGGTCGCGCCGGGGGCGTCCGCTCACAATGGCGACTTCGTTGAGCGGGTCGCCGCTCAAGCCAGCCAGCAAGCGCAAGAGGTCGGGATCGGGTTTGGCGGACTTGGGGTTATCGTAAAAGGGCACGAGCGTGCCGTCATAGTCCAGGAGCAGCGCGCGGCGCCGGGCGGCGCGATAGTGCTGGATAAGGACGGTTTGGGCCTTGCCGGTGAGGGAGCGGGCGTTGCGCGCCGCCTCGACGGATTGGGTGGAACGCAGGGTCTGAACAAAATCCTCGGCCCAGCGGTTGACATCGTAGCGGCGGAGGCGGTCCTGGAGATGCTGGTTGCGCTTGATTTGCTCCTCGGCCGGCATGCTTAGGGCCTGGTCAAGGGCTTGGGCAATTTCGTCGTAGTAGAAGGGATTGATGATGAGCGCCTCCCCCATTTCCTTGGCTGCGCCAGCCATCTCGCTGAGAATGAGGACACCGGTCTGGTCCGGACGCGAGGCGACAAATTCCTTGGCCACGTGATTCATCCGATCGAGCAGGGGCGTAATCATGGCGACGTCGCACAGGCGATAGAGGGCCACGATATCATCGAATGAAAGATGGCGGTACTGATAGATGATCGGCGTCCAGCGGACGTTGCCGTAGGCGCCGATGATGTGGCCCACGGTTTGTTCCAGCTCTTGTTTCATCGCCTGGTACGTCTCGATGCCGGTGCGCGAAGGAGCCACCGAGATGATGAAGACCACTTTGCCGCGCCAATGCGGATTGCGCCTCAGGAACAGGTCATACCCTCGGAGCCGGTTTATGAGTCCCTTCGTATAATCGAGCCGGTCCACCGAAAAAATGACCTTTTGCCCGGCACATCGCTGACGCAATTCTTCGGTACGCTCTTTGGTCGCGCTGGTTATGGCCGCGCTGGCAAACCGTGAGAACTCAACCCCCATCGGGAAGGTGTCGGCTTTCACGACGCGCTCTCGCAGCGTGATGCTGCCCAGTTGATGTTCATAGCCCGCGATGCGCAGGGCGCAGCCGAGAAAATAGCGCGTGTAATCGTGGGTATGAAAGCCGACGAGGCTCGCGCCCAGCATGCCCTCAATAATCTCGGTGCGCCAGGCCCGTGGCAGCAATTGGAGCACCTCAAACGAAGGAAAGGGGATGTGGAGGAAAAACCCAATCGGGATTTCAGGAAACCGCTCGCGAATCAAGCGCGGCAGGAGCATGAGCTGATAATCATGAATCCAGACCAAGTCGTCCGGGCGCAATACACTGCTAATCTGGTCGGCGAAAACCTCGTTTACACGCTTGTATTCCTCCCAGTAGTCCTCCTCAAAACGGGCCAGGGAAGTAAAATAATGGAATAAGGGCCAGATCGTCTTATTGCAGAAACCGTGGTAAAACCGGTCCATGCTCTCCTCGGCCAGATAGATGGGTAGCGATTTGAACCTCCGTTCCGCCTCTTCTGTCACCGCCGGGCGCAGGTCCTGGGGCACATCGGTTCCCGGCCAACCCAGCCAAAGATACTCGGGAGGCGCGGACATTTGATGCGAGCCGCCATCCAGGTAGCTGGCCAGGCCGGTGGTCAGGCCGCCCGAACTGGCCCGAAAACGCGGCACCCCATCACGGATTGTCACCGTAAAAGGCAGTCGGTTGGATACGATCAGCAGACGCATGTGATTCTGTGGAGGGAGTGTACGACTCCATCTCCCGGCAGGCAAACCAAACCGGACTAAAATCCGGCGAGTGAAACAAATTGGCCCGGCGGCGATCTAATCAACAGATGAGGTGTTGGCTTGTTAGGGTGAATGCCGTGTCTCTGAGTGTCTCGCGGCTCTGCATTTTGATCTGGCACGAGGGCGCCCAATACGATGCAGGGCGTGGTGCTGCCGTCGGCTGCCGCCGACGGGGACGTGGTGGTCATGATGTCAGCAGGCTCCGGACGGAGATGTCCTCGTCCACATCCTCCCAGTGGATGCCAACACCTCCCCCGATCAGGCGCCAGTTCCGGAGTTGCTTTGGCGACGCCCGGAGCAGACGAGGAAACCACTCCAGCGGCGCGGACACTGTCCGCCCATCGTTCAGCGCAACAACGAGCGAATCGGCGGTGAAAGAGACATCCACCGCATCTGCCGCCGTCCTATTGATGATGGTGGTGGTTCCAAGCGTTGATAAACTCATCACGATATTGCTCAATCATACGGCGGAGCGCCGTAAGCTCGTGGCTGCGAAATCCCCGAGACTCCGCCAGTTCAATCGGCTCCAGCCAGAATTTCGCATACTTCTCCGCCCGCTCAACATGAATGTGTCGAGGTTCATGTCCTTCACGACTGAAAAAGAAGAACCTGAATCCCCGCGTGCGCAGTACTTCTGGCATGGGGCTAGGTTGGCACCCAGGGTTGGCGGCGTCAAGCGATTGCCTGCGGGCAGGCGTCGTGCCGGACACCTCGCTCCTGCCCTACGCCGTTGGCCTGCGGCGCCGATACTGGGCTCTCACCCATTCTGAGGCGAATCAGCAATTGAAATCGCGCGCTCGTTTCGGCATGATTCGGTCGTGGCGGTGAACCGTTCCGCCAGAACCAGGAAAGTCTATGAAAAGATGCCGCTTGCTCCGATGCTTTGCCCCCGTTTTCGCGCTTCTATTTGCGCCAATGATGTTGCTGGCGGACGAACCGCTTCACCTATGCGATTACATCCGCCCGTTCGTTGGCACCCAGGGCGAGGGCAACACCTATCCCGGGCCTTCGGCGCCTTTCGGCATGATCCAGATCAGCCCCGACACCGACACGACCAACTGGAACACGGATTCGGGCTATGAATATACCGACCCGACCATCCAGGGTTTTAGTTTGACTCACCTCACCGGCACCGGCTGTCCCGATTTGGGCGATTTCCTCTTCATGCCGCAAGTGGGCACTCCGGCTTTTGTGCCCGGGACAAAAGACCATCCGGAGCAAGGCTACCAATCCGCATTTTCCCACGACGATGAATCGGCCTCGGCGGGCTATTACAAGGTGAGGCTGCTCAAAAGCGGCGTCACGGCCGAATTGACGGCCGGCGAACGCGCGGGGATTTTGCGATTCACTTTCCCGGCCAGTGACGAGGCATCCATCATGACCGACCTCGGCCATGTGATTGGCCCATGGAAAGTGGCCGAGTCGCATTTGCGGATCGAGAACAACTCGACAATCACGGGCTTCCATTTGATCAACGGTTGGGCCAAGGAACGCTATCTGTACTTTGCCGCGCGCTATTCCCGCCCATTTGATGGCACGGAGATCCTCAGCTCGGGCAAGCCGGTCATCTACAACACCTATCGATTCCGGAGTCACAAGGAAGCTTCCGGGAAAAACCTCCAGTTCTTCGCCAAATATCGTCAGACCTCTCCAAACGAGGTCATCCAGGTGAAAGTGGCCCTTTCCGCCGTCAGTGCCGCCGATGCCCTTCGGAATCTCGACGCTGAGATTCCAGGCTGGGATTTCGAGACTGTGCGCGAGGCGACCCGGGCCAAGTGGGACCGCAAGCTGAGCCGGATACAGATCGAAGGCACGCCGCAGCAAAAGGAGACATTTTACACCTCGCTGTATCACGCGATGCTGGCCCCAAACCTTTACGAGGATGTCAACGGCCAATATCGTGGCTTCGACCAGAACATTCACCGCGCCAAGGGGTTCACCGAATACACCGTGTTTTCGCTCTGGGACACCTTCCGCGCGGAGCATCCCCTGCTGGCCTTAATCCAGGAAAAGGAGGATTCGGACATGATTAACTCGATGCTGGCCCACTATGATCAGAGCGTGGACCACCTGCTGCCGGTCTGGGAGCTTCAAGGCAATGAGACCTGGTGCATGATCGGTTACCACGCCGTGCCGGTCATTGTGGACGGATATTTCAAAGGGGTGAAGGGCTTTGACCCGGAACGGGCCTACAACGCCATCCGCACCACGGCCATGAACCCGGATTACGACAGCGTGGCCGCTTATGCACGGCTGGGCTGGGTGCCTTGTGACAAGGAAAACGAATCGCTTTCGAAGACGCTTGAATATGCTTACGACGACTGGTGCGTCGCGCAGATGGCCAAGGCCCTGGGCAAAACGGCGGACTACGACTATTTCATGAAGCGCGCGGCCAGTTTCAAAAACCTCTACGACCCGTCCATCGGCTGGATGCGCCCCAAGGATTCCCATGGTCACTGGCGCACGCCTTTTGATCCGCACGCCTTCGGTGGCGGTCCAAAGCTCAACGACGTGACCGAAGCCACCAGTTCGCAGTATTCGTGGTTTGCGCCGCAGGATGTGCCGGGTCTCATCGCCCTGATGGGTGGGCGGCAGGCGTTTATCGACAAACTCAATTCACTTTTCGACGCCAAGCTATCGAGAATCTTCACCAGCGAAATGTCCGCGAACGACCTGCGCGGCTGCATCGGCGAGTACTGGCATGGGAACGAGCCGAGTCATCATGTTATCTATTTGTATTGTTACGCCGGCCAGCCCTGGAAGGCGGCGCAACTCCTGCACCAGGTGGTCACAACCCAATACGGAAACCAACCCGGTTCACTGTGCGGCAACGACGATTGCGGCCAGATGTCGGCATGGTATCTGTTCACATGCATGGGGTTCTATCCGGTCTGCCCGGCCAGCGACTATTATGTCATCGGCGCTCCGCAGGTTCCCAAGGCTGTCATGCGGCTTTCCAATGGCAGAGAATTCAGGATAACCGCCAACAACATCTCCGACAGGAACATCTACGTCCAATCGGTGCGGCTCAACGGCAGGAATTGGGATTCGCCTTTCCTGCCCTACCGCGAGCTGAAGGATGGCGGTACGCTGGTCTTCACGATGGGACCGCAACCGAGCCGATGGGCCACGCAGCCCGGAGTGCCGGAATAACGCCGTCTCGGCTAACGCGGTGGATGGGACGGGCGGGGCTTACCTCCATCTTTCGCCGCTTGTTTGGGTTGAGACCTTGGGCTAGAATAAAGCAGTGACGCAGAACCGAATCACCGTCAGCCCGCGGATTCATTTCGGCAAGCCGTGCATCGTCGGCACCCGGATTCCGGTGCAGGACGTGCAGGAGCTTGTTCAGGAAGGGCTCTCGTTCGCCGACATCACGCGTGATTACTATCCCGATCTCACGACGGACGACATCCGCGCATGCATTCAGCATGCTCGCGACAATAAAATACGCGGCCGCGTATTTTATTGTCGCGGCGATGGTGCTCCTGGCGGGGCTTGGCCACGACGGCGTCTTGAGGAATGTCTTCAGGCCGCCGTGAATTTGGGATTGAGCGCAGTTCTTTGGTCTCGCAAGCGGCCGACGCTCGTTGCCAAGAGGCGGCCACACCCAGAAACTGTTGTCATTCCGGCTTGCTATTAAGAGCGGATTCTGCTTTTAAAGCACATGGCAACAAGCAAAGAGCCTGATCATCTCGATTCGAAGTTCTACCAGTCAGCGGAACCGTTCTTCGGGGCCTTCTCGCATATTGGGTTGACCTACGACGACGTGACTCTGGCGACGCAGTTCTCCGAGGTCCTCCCGCGCGATACCCAGCTCGATACCTCTCTGGGCGAGGGCGTCAATCTCAATATACCGATTATCTCCTCGGATATGGACACGGTGACCGAGTCGCGGATGGCGATCGCCATGGCCCTGAATGGCGGGTTGGGCCTGCTCCATTACAACATGCCGGAGCGCCAGCAACTCTCGGAGGTCAGCCGCGTCAAGAACCACGTCCATGGCCTCATTCAAGAGCCGATCAAAGCAACGCCCGACCAGTCCATCGGCGATATCCTGAGCTTGATCGAGAAGAAGCGCTTTGCCTTTAGCACCTTCCCGGTGGTCGATGGTGATGGCAAGCTGGTCGGCTTGCTGCCCGGACATGTCGTCAAACAACGCTACGCCCAGAAGAAGGTCGCGGAGGCGCTCACCCCCCGCGACCAGGTCCACACGATTCAGAAGAAGGAACTCGGACGCGACCCGGTCGCCCGCGCCGACCAGTTCTTCACGGATTTTCCCGGCATTCACAAGCTGCTTGTGGTGGATGACAAAGACCGGCTCCAGGGCCTGTTCACCTTGAGCGACGTGGAGCGGATCGCCCAGGAACGAAACGCCCAATTCAAACCGGCGCGGGACGACAGCTTCCGGCTGATTTGCGGCGCTGCTGTCTCCGCCACGCGCAACGCCTTTGGCGACTTGGACCGCGAACGGATATTGGCGCACGTGGGCGCGATGGTGGAGCGGGGACTGGACGTGGTGGCTGTATCGACGGCGCATGGGCACAGCAAGGGGGTCGGGGATACCGTGCGGATTTTGCGGGAGGCCTTCCCGAAGCTGCCGATCATTGCGGGCAATGTTACCAGCGGGGCCGGCGTGGAATATCTGGCCGATTGTGGCGCAAATGCTATCAAAGTGGGGCAAGGGCCGGGGTCCATTTGCACGACACGGGTGGTTGCCGGAGTGGGCATCCCGCAACTCACCGCCCTCTACGTCACCTCGCGGGCTGCCCGCAAGAAGCGCGTCACCATTCTCGCTGATGGAGGCATCACCAAATCCGGAGATATCGTGAAAGCGTTGACGTTGGCGCACGCCGTCATCTGCGGCGGATTGCTGGCGGGGTGCGCCGAGGCCCCTGGAGACGTTGTGGAAATCGGTGGCAAGCTCTATAAGCCCTACCGCGGGATGGGCAGCCTGGCGGCCATGAAGGCGGGTTCGGCGGCGCGATATGGACAGGTGGCAAACCCTCGAACCAAGATGGCGCCCGAAGGCATCGAGGCGCTCAAGGAAGTGGCGGGGTCCGTGGATCGCGTCCTGGCGCAACTCATCGGAGGAATCCAGTCGGGCATGGGTTACCTGGGGGCTGCCAACCTCTCTCAACTGCGCGAAAAGGCCCGCTTCATCCGAGTCAGTCCCGCCGGACAGCGGGAAGCGGCGCCGCACGACGTGGTGGAGCTCAAGACCGGGAGCTGAGT
>JBJKSV010000043.1:0-2757 GCA_046703605.1 Limisphaerales bacterium | reverse complement strand
ATCCGGCACTTTGTCCAACAGCACCGCGAAGTCCCCGGCTTCCGCCCGATGGGCTCGGGTTTCCACATCATCACGGATGCGCCACGCCTCCACCTGCGCGGATAGAGCGAGCGCGACAATTTGGTCCACGCTGACTTTCTCGCGCTCGGCCACTTCGGCCGCGAGCCTCGCCAGATAATCCGGCACTTTGGCTTCGATTATGGTCATAACTTTGTTCGTAATACTCGCAGAAACTCCGCCGGTGTCAGTACGGAAACACCAAGCTGCGCGGCGGGCTGCACGTGTCGCACATTGTGCGTGACAAGATACTCTGTCCGGCTTTCCACCGCCAGATGCGCCATCGCCTCATCGTCGGCGTCGGGCAATACGGGCAACCAGCACGACCGCAAGTGAATCTGCACGGCGCGGTAGCACAAAAGAAAAATGTGCGACACTGAGGCTTCGTTTGTATCATACCGCCCTCCACGATAGAGCGGAAGGGCTGAACCGGAGAATCGGATTTCCCTCCTCTTGTCCAGACCCTACAATCCGGGCATGAATCTGGCCGAGAAAGTCAAAGCAGCGGGCGTGGTCGGGGCGGGCGGCGGCGGTTTTCCGACGCACGTGAAACTCGCCGCGAAGGCCGAGGTGGTTATCGCCAACGGCGCCGAATGCGAGCCTCTCTTGCACAAAGACGAGGTGATCATGGAGCAGAACGCCGCCCAGTTGGTAAAGGGGATGCAACTGGCCATGGAATCCGTGGGCGCGACCCAGGGCGTCATCGGCGTCAAAGGCAAAAAGAAAGGCGCGGTTGAGGCGGTAACGGCCGCCAGCCACGGTGCAAACATCCGCGTTCAACTGCTCGGCGATTATTATCCGTCCGGCGATGAGTATGACCTGGTGTTCAACGTCACCGGGCGGCTGATTCCGCCGGGCGGAATCCCGATTAACGTCGGTGTGGTGGTCAACAACGTCGAGACCTTCGTCAATATCGCCGCCGCCTGGGAAGGCACACCCGTGACGCAGAAGATGCTCACCATTGCCGGCGCGGTGAAGACGCCTCTCACCCTGCAAGTGCCCATCGGCGCCACCTATCGGGATTGCGTCGCGGCGGCCGGGGGGCTGACCACGGACGACGCCGTCCTGTGTATCGGCGGGCTAATGATGGGCCAAACCACCGCCGACCTCGATACGCCGGTCACGAAAACGGCCACCGGCGTCGTAATTCTGCCGCGCAGCCATCACGTTATCGAGCGCAAGCTCAAGCCCGCCAAAGCGCAGGCCAAGATCGGCAAATCCGCCTGCGACCAATGCCGCTACTGCACGGAATATTGTCCGCGGTTTCTGCTCGGCTACGCCGTCGAGCCGCACCAGGTGATGCGCAGCCTGGCCTTTACCTCCACCGGCGCGGACTACTTTAACCAATGGGCGGCGCTGTGCTGTTCGTGCGGGCTTTGCACCCTCTACTCCTGCCCGGAAGAATTGTTTCCCAAGGAGGCCTGCGACGATGCGAAGGCCGCCATGCGCGCCGCCAAGGTCAAATGGAGCGGGCCGATGAATCCCAAGCCGCACCCGATGCATGATGGCCGGCGTGTGCTCATCAAGGCGCTGGTTAAGAAGCTGCACGTGCTGGAGTACGATCTCCCGGCGCCGTTTTCCGCGAAGACAGTCTCCCCGAGCCGGCTGGTGTTGCCTCTTAAGCAAAGCGCGGGCACAGCCTGTATTCCGCGGGCAAAAGTGGGAGACAAGGTCAGCGCCGGCCAGGTTCTTGGCGAACCGGCGCCCAATGCCCTTGGGGCGGTCCTACACGCCCCGATGGCCGGCACGGTGCGCGAGGTAAGCGAACAATGTTTAGTTTTGGAGCGTTGATATGATAGAAAAATCCATTGGGCTAATTGAGCTGTCGAGTGTGGCGGCGGGATTCCAGGTCGCTGACACGATGTTGAAGGCGGGCAACGTGCGTCTGCTGCTTTCCCGCTCGATCTGCTCCGGCAAATACATGGTGCTCATTGGCGGGGAGACCGCCGGAGTGGAGGCGGCGGTCCAGGCCGGTGCAAGCGCCGCCAACGGCTGCCTGATTGACAGCTTCGTCATCGCGAACGTGCATCCGGACGTCTTCGTGGCCCTCGGCCGCACGCAACCCGTCCAGCCCAACGGCGCGCTCGGCATCCTCGAATCGTTCAATGTTGCCACGCTCATTCAGGCGGCGGACGCGGCGGCGAAAGCTGCGAGTGTACAACTGCTGGAAATCCGGCTGGCAATGGCGCTCGGCGGCAAGGCATTCGTGACCATGACGGGCGATGTGGGATCGGTGCAAGCCTCGGTTGCCGCCGGACGCAAGGTCATCGCCGACGCGGGCGTACTGGTCAACGCGGTGATTCTTTCGCGTCCGCACCCGGATGTTTATCGCGAGGTGATATAGAGATCTTGAATCGGCGACTACGGAAGTTGCGGGCAATTGGATTGATCGGTCTTCTCGCCTTTGTGTCAGGGTTGGTCGTCACCGCCGGTGCCCAGTCGCCCATCCTGGCATGGCCGGCCATAAGCCGCGAACAACGGCCCTGGGCGTATTGGTGGTGGATGGGCAGTGCGGTGGACACGACCAACCTTACCCGCGAGTTGAAACGGTATCATGCGGCTGGTCTGGGCGGGGTTCATATCATCCCGATTTACGGCGTTCACGGATGGGAAGAAAAATTCATCCAATATCTCAGCCCAACATGGATGCAGATCCTCGGCTTCACCGTCGCCGAGGCACAACGCCTCGATATGGGCGTG
>JBJKSV010000042.1:0-4849 GCA_046703605.1 Limisphaerales bacterium | reverse complement strand
CCTCCTGCCTCAGGCGTCTGGCAATGCTGACCTTTCGCTCGTCCCATTCGCGGTGGGGGCGCAGGTCCTGCTCAACCCACCCCGGGCGCCCGATCTCCGCCCGGACGATGCGCTCGGCCCTTTGGATGTCGCTCTCTTGCCGGTCCGCACCGTAAATGCTCCGGCCCATGCGCTGCGACCCCACCGCCAGAAGCTCTTGCCGGAACGGCTTCGAACCCATAAACCCGCCGCGCCGTACCCGCGCATCATCGGCCCGTGCCGGCGCGCCGCCTGGAAAGCCGGGCTGAACTCATCCGGCGTGGCTGGTTCTGAGCGGAATGATCGCCGACACGGGGCATTATCGAAACTCCGGGAATGATTACAAGCGATGAAGGTTGACGGAGGCCGCGGGCCGGGGGGCAGGTCAGACCGTAGAAAACCTCTCCTGGCCCCCGGCCTTCTTTCCGCTGTGGCGATGCTGCCGCCGTGCGCGGCGAATTCCTGGGGAGTGGCGAGCAACGCCCACACGAGATTCTCAAGCACGAACGAAGGGATTGTCCCTGGCTGGCCCCTTGGTGTAAATTGGCGAGGTGGCACCGACAAGAGCATCATCGTCAGCACCGGAAGCCGACCAACAGCGCCGTCTGGAGCTCGCTCGCCGGGCATTCAAGGATTTTTACGCGCGGTGCTTCTGGTCCTACCGGGAGGATATGGAGATTACCCAGGAGAAGATTCCCCTGATCATCCGAGGTTTGCGCGAAGAGGGCGGACTGGCCGGATACCGCGTGGCAGCCGAGCTATGCCGTTAGGCGACTTCGAGCGAGAAGTGCTGCGCCTGCTGGCGGCCAACCGTCATCCCGATAGTTTTGTGGGCGGCGGCACCGTGCTGCATCAATCACCGGGTTCACCCCGGACGTCCAAGGACGTGGATTACTTCCACGACACGATCGAGAGCTTATCCTCGTCGGCCCAGCGCGATGTTGCCACTCTGCGCGCCGCCGGTTATGAGATCGAGTTGGAGCGACCTCAGGATACCTTCCAGCGCGCGATAGTGCATCGAGGCCGGCAACAGACCAAGGTCGAGTGGGTTTTCGACAGCGCCTTCCGTTTTTTTCCCGTAGAACCCGACCTGGACCGGCACAACAGCCGACACCGGGCTGTGTCAATAGTTAGGACTGAAACCCCCTCTACGGTTGCTCACGAACCGCATTCCAGCGCCCTTCTCGGACATCCCGATCTTCAGACCAGCCTTCATAAGGCCGCAATCCAGTCAGGGCCCCTTGTTTGAGATTAGCGTGTATCAGCGCAGATTAGCATTGCCGAGTGCTTCGCCTTTGCGGTTCGACCGCGCAGGTCCTGCTCGCCCCATTGCGCGCGCCCAATTCCCTCCCGCACGATGCCCTCAGCCTCTTCGAGCCTGCTCTTCCCGACGCTCGGGTTCGGGCTCGAGATAATAGATGCATCCCCGCAACCAGGTTGGCCCGCCGCCTCTCGATTCCCAAACGATCGTCCACCGCCATCGCCCTGTTACGCCTCCTGTGACGGTTTGTTACGGCTTTTGTTACGACCTGGACCTCGAGATCACCCAATGTTTATGCGGGTTGTTACGACGTTACGGCTCCAGACCCCCAAAGGCCCCCCCACCGCCTTCGAACCTTGCACCCTGGCCCCTTTGACGTCCGAGACCCAAGGTTCCTCCTCAATTCCCGGAAACGGAACGCCGGCTCCCGCTCCCACCCTCCCCTCCCCGCCTTCGCCCTGGAGATCCGCAGTAATCCGCACCTAGCCGCAGTGAACCGCAGTGAACCGCAGCTATCCGCGCCTTTTTTTTTATTCACCCCTGCCGCGGCCTTGGTAAGCTGCGGGCCGCGGCAGAGGATGCGATGCGATGCAAGGCCGCGTGATTGTTGGCATTCAGAGAGGCTTTAAGCCTTAATTTGCGAATTTATGAACGAGCGCACATCAAGACTCCGGCAACAGAGCCTGGAAACGCCGCCTTCGATAACCGGCGAGCGGGCCCGGCTCATGACGGAGTTCTACCAGGAGAACCAAGGGCGCTATTCGGCACCGGTGATGCGCGCCCGCGCCTTCCTCCACCTCTGCCGCCACAAGACCATTTACATTGGCCAGGACGAGCTGATCGTTGGCGAGCGCGGGCCTGCACCCAAGGCGACGCCCACATTTCCGGAGTTGACCTGCCACAGCCTGGAGGATTTGCGCATCCTTAATTCGCGTCCCAAGACCTGGTATAAGGTGGACGAGGAGACCATGCGGCTTTACGAAGAAAAGGTCATTCCTTACTGGCGTGGGCGTTCCATGCGCGACCGGATGTTTGAGGCGCTGCCAACAGAATGGAAGGACGCTTACAAGGCGGGCATCTTCACCGAGTTCATGGAGCAGCGCGCGCCCGGGCACACGGTGCTGGACGACAAGATCTACCGCAAGGGGATGCTCGATTTTAAGCGCGACATTGCCGAAGCCATCGCCAAGCTGGATTTCCTCCAGGACCCCGCCGCTTACGAAAAGCGCGAGACGCTGCAGTCCTTCGACATTTCGTGCGAGGCGATGATGCTCTTTGCCGAGCGCCATGCCGCGCTGGCCCGCGAAACGGCGGCCAACGAGGCCTCGGAAACGCGCCGCGCCGAACTGCTGAAGATAGCCGAGGGTTGCGGTCACGTGCCGGCACACGCGCCGCGCAATTTCCACGAGGCCCTCCAATACTACTGGTTCTGCCATTTGGCGGTTATTACGGAACTGAACGGCTGGGACTCATTCAATCCAGGCCACATCGACCAGCATCTCCTGCCCTTTTACGAGCGCGGCCTGGCGGATGGCGCGCTGACGCGCGAATCGGCGCGCGAGTTGCTCGAATGTTTCTTCATCAAATTTAATAATCATCCGGCGCCGCCCAAGGTGGGCGTGACGGCGGCCGAGAGCGGCACCTACACCGACTTCGCCAACATCAACATCGGCGGCCTGCTGCGCGACGGTTCGGACGGGTCTAACGAGGTCTCGCATCTCCTTCTGGACATCGTCGAGGAGATGCATCTGCTCCAACCCAGCACGAACATCCAAGTCTCGCGCAAGAGCCCCGATGCTCTCCTGAAGCACGCCTTGCGCGTTGTCCGGCATGGCTACGGCTTCCCCTCCCTGTTCAACGCGGACGCCGTCGTTCAGGAGCAACTGCGCCAGGGCAAGACGCCCGAGGATGCGCGGGCGGGCGGTTGCAGCGGATGCGTGGAGGTGGGAGCGTTCGGCAAGGAGGCCTATATCCTCACCGGCTATTTCAACCTGGTGAAGATTCTCGAATTGGCGTTGCACGACGGTCTCGACCCGCGGACGGGCAAGCAGTTGGGCCCGCGGACCGGCGCGCCCGGCTCGTTCAGCACCTTTGAGCAATTGTGGGAGGCCTTTCGCAAGCAATTGCGCCACTTCATCGAAATCAAAATTCGCGGCAGCCGCTTGATCGAGCGGATGTATGCCGATGACATGCCCGCGCCGAGCCTGAGCGTTTTAATCGACGATTGCATCCTCAAGGGACAGGACTACAACGCCGGCGGCGCCCGTTACAATAACACGTTCATCCAGATGGTTGGCCTGGGCAGCATCAGCGACTGCCTCAGCGCGGTTAAGCAGCTTTGCTTTGACGCAACCGCTCATAGGAGCGCGGACGCCCTCGTCCGCGAGTGCGGCGCTGTGGAGACGCGGACGGGGGCCTCCGCGCTCCTATCTCGCTCTGGCTCGTCTGTGCCTTTGGCGCAAATGGTCGAAATCCTGGACCACGATTTCTCCGGGAACGAACCCCTCCGCCAGCGCCTGCTCCACCGCACACGGAAGTACGGCAATGACGATGATTACGCCGATGAACTGATGCTCGAGGTATTCCGGGCCTGTTTCGAAGAAGTGGACGGGCGGCCCGACGCGCGGGGCGGGCATTACCGCGTGGAGATGCTGCCGACGACGTGCCATATATATTTCGGCAGCGTGATCGGCTCTATGCCCGATGGCCGGAGGGCGGGAATGCCGGTCTCCGAAGGCATCAGCCCGGTGCAAGGGGCCGACCGGCGCGGACCAACCGCCGTTTTCAGGAGCGCCGCCAAGATGGACCATATCAAGACTGGCGGCACACTTTTGAACGTGAAATTCAGTCCCGGCCTGGTGGATGGCGAGGAAGGCCTCGACAAGTGGGCGCACCTGGTCCGCAGTTATTTCAAAATGGACGGCCACCATGTGCAATTCAACGTGGTCACCGCCCAGGCCCTGCGCAAGGCCCAGGCGGCGCCGGAACAGCATCGCGACCTCATCGTCCGGGTGGCGGGCTACAGCGACTACTTCTGCGACCTCTCGACCGAGCTGCAAGAGGAGATTATCAGCCGCACCGAGCACGAAGGATTTCAATGAATTTATGCGTTACAAAACTCTCAATCCCAAGATGTTCATCAACCATCGGGCCAATCTCGCCAAACTCCTGCTTCCGAATTCCCTGGCGGTGTTGAACGCGAATGACATCCCTCCCACAAATGCCGATGGCTCGATGATCATGCGCCCCAATTCCGACCTGTTCTACCTCACGGGCGTCGAGCAAGAGGAATCCATACTGCTGCTCTACCCGGAGGCGCACGAGGAGAACATGCGCGAGATCTTGTTTCTACGCGAGACCAACGAACTCATTGCCATTTGGGAGGGACATAAGCTAACCAAAGAAGAAGCCTCCAAGCTCAGTGGCATCAAACGAGTGGAATGGCTCAGCGAATTTCCCGCCTTGTTTCATCGGCTGATGTGCGAGTGCGATCACGTCTATCTCAACTCGAATGAACACAAGCGCGCCCATATCGAGGTCGAGAGCCGCGACGCGCGTTTCGTCCGCGAC
>JBJKSV010000041.1:0-6788 GCA_046703605.1 Limisphaerales bacterium | reverse complement strand
CCGCAGATCTCTCTGCCCGCCATCGGGACACACAGATATGGTTCGTTCCACCGATGGCTCCAAGCCGTCGCCATACAGACGCGGGTCCACGTCGTCGCCGCCGGTCAGCAGGACGCCGTCGCAATGGCGCACACACTCGGCTATCAGGTCCCCCGACACAGTCGCGGGCATGGCCAGTGGCAGCATACCCGCATGTTCCAGCGCCAGCTCATAGTTATGCGACAAACTGATCGAGAGGTCCTCGAATTCTTTGCCCTTCTCTTCAATATCAGGCGAGATCAGGATTAATGGCAGACGTCGTTTCATGCTCGGATTGCTCCGGCCCATCAGACCCGTCAGACGGGCACTTGTGCAATAGCAAGGAAATCGTGAAAGGTGAGCCTGCCTCCCAAGCTCCGTCCGGCCAAGGGCGCCTCACGCTTCACATTTTAGGTTTCACGCCGCGAGATTAGCCGCATTTCCCTCGGCATGGCAATCGAGTAATGGCCGGGAGCAAAGGGCTTCCGGCAAACCCTATGGGGCTGCTTATGTTCCAGCGGCGCTGCCTGAACGCATGTCCATGTTTAAAATCTGTTGACCCCAATACACCAAAATACTATATGTACAACCAATATGAAAGCAACCGTGCCCTCCTCAGCCTTGGCGAAGTTACGCGCCGCCTTCACGCTCATCGAATTGCTGGTGGTTATTGCCATTATTGCCATTTTGGCAGCCATGCTCTTGCCCGCTTTGTCCAACGCCAAAGACCAGGCTATGCGGACCACCTGCGTCAACAATATGCATCAGATAGCCTTGGCGGTGAACATGTACGCCACAGATAACAACGATTCTCTGCCGTGGCCAAACTGGGATGGAGGCACCGCCCACAGCCCTAGCCCGACTCTGGGATGGGCTTACGGCATCACGAATGGAAACCTGCCGGACCTGGCCATCGAGCCTTGGAAGAGTAACCCTCGGCCGGTTTACCAGGGTGGGCTCTTGTTTAAGTATATGCCTAATCCCGGGGCGTATCTTTGTCCCAAGGACATCAAGAGCCGGACCTACCAGTTGCCCACAGCTCAGGGCGGTCGAAACCAGAAAGTGACCAGCTACGTGATGAACGGCTCGGTCTGCGGCTTTGACCTGCCCAGCAGCGCCAACCGTGCCGTTGCTTACCGGAGCGCGAAGATCTCCCAGGTATGGAGTCCGATGTGCTGGCTGCTCTGGGAACCGGACGAGAACCGGCTCGGCCCTGGCAACCCCGGAGCATTCGAGTACAACGATGCCGCCAACTTCCCTCAGGTGTCCAATGGGGAAGGCATTGGCAAGCTGCACAATCACCTGGGAGGCAACGCCCTTGCTATCGCCGGGCATGTGCAGTTCATTACCGAGCAGAAATTCGACGCGGACTCGCTCGCCACCCCGCCTCACACGCCGGGCCCCGGCGGAATGACCTACCTGTGGTGGAGTCCCTTCTCGTCGAACGGCCATTAAAATCGGCGTCGTCAGCGACCCCGATGAAAACCCAGGCCTAGGTTACTTTGCGGCGCTCGGTTCACCTTGCGAGATCGACAACAGAAAAAGATATGATCAGTGCTTCCATCGATTCAAAGCGCCTCGGCGCGCTGGTAAAGTCTATTGTGCTGTTAGCCTTCCTTGGCCTCATCTCCCTTGGCGGAGGTGGGTGTGGGGGAGGCCAACCAGATGCCACCGAAACCACCGCGTTCAACAGTGCGCCCGCCGGGATAGCGTCGGCTTGGAAAGACGCCGTAACCGCGGCGAAGGCAAACGATTACGCTAAGGCCTACCTGACTTTGCGCGACCTGCGCCAGGTGCCCGGGGTCTCGCCAGAGCAGATCAAGGCCATCGACGCCCTCTCGACCCAAGTCAATGACAATATGTCAAAGGCCGCCGCCAATGGCGATAAGAACGCGATGGAGGCGGTTCAAAAGATCCGCACCGCGATAGCGCTATCTCGAGGGCGATAGGCGGCAGGGGCGGTCTTTGGCGGGTCAGACCAATCTGACTAAGCTCACCGATCGAGTTGGCAGGCGGACTAGCGCCGGAGCAGATCGGAGTTCTGTTTGAGCCAACGCTCAGCGCGGGAAAAATCCGGGCAGAGGCGGGCAACCTCACGCCAGAAGGCGGGTGAATGATTCATGTGTTTAAGATGAGCGAGCTCGTGCAGGATGATATAATCGCTCACGAAGGCGGGGGTTTGAATCAGGCGCCAGTTCAGCGAGATGACGCCGTGGCGCGAACAGGAACCCCAACGAGAACGCTGGTTGCGCACGGCGACGCGCGAGATGGACGCTTGATGTTGGGCGGCCAGTTCCCAGGTACGAACGGCGAGTTCTCTGGCGGCGAGGTTGCGCAGGTGTCTTTCGAGTTCCGGGCGAAGATCCGCGCTCGGATCTTTCACCGGCACGGCCTCGGTAGCGAAAACGACGCTGCCGGCCTGGCCATTGAGACCAAACTGGAGTCGGACCTGTTCGCCCCGGAAAAGAATCCACGTTCCATCCACCCATCTCTCCGGGCCGGGAGGACGGGCATTCCTCCTGATGATCTGCTTCTCCAGCCAAGGCGTGTTTCGGCGGGCAAAGTCCAGCGCTTCGGCGATCGTGCCCCCTGAAGGCAGCGTCAGCCGGGCGGCGCCATCCGGGGCCAATCGCAGGATATAGCGCCGAGCCCGCCGATTGCGGACCAGGCGCACCGGCACACGCCGCACGCCCACACTTAAATAGAGGTCTTCGCGCGCGACCCGCCGGCCTTGGCCGAAGCTGAACTCGATTCGCATGGCGGGATTGTAGCGCGCCGGGTCGGAGAAGACCACGGATTACACCGATTACACGGGAAAAGAAGTTAACCGCGGGGCTCGCGCCTATGTTTCTGCCAGACAATCTTTCTGCCAGTTTGGCTGCGTCATTTCTGCAACGTTACCAGGCGGGCGTGGTGGCGGACAAGATTGAGCCATTGGAGCGTGCGCAGGGCGCTGTGCGCAAGCAGGGAACGAAGTTGGTGCTCGTAGTCTGCCGCTTCGGTTTCGGACATCGCGGTGATGCGGAAGGCGATTTCCGGGCTCAACAGGCGAAGGCGTTGATTCCCAAGCGGCAGGCCATTGCGTACCAGCGGCACTGCGCGCACCACCTGATCTTCCCCGCCGAAGAAATGGGTGAGCGCTTCCGTGTAAAGGGCCAATTCGAGAAACCCGCCCCAGTCCTCGATCAGCTCGCTGAACACCAGGCGCAGTTTCTTGCTTAATCCGTCGTGTTCCTGCCAGCGGCCAGTGTCCAGCATGATTTCCTGACGGGACTTCCGAGTCAGGCTGGTGTTGACAAATCGGGACTGCACCTTGGTCGGGCGGAAGTTGATGAGTTTGCCATGCTGAACCCCCTCCAAAAAAAGGTAGTTGAGAACCTGGGCCTCATGCTCGGCAGCCAATTGCGTGGCGATTTTAAGCTCATAAACCGCAGAGTCCCCGAGGACTAGATCCAGGAAGTAATCCTTGCGGAAGCTCCCGTGGGTTACGGTCACAGGAACCTGCGTCCGTACCAACCCGGCACCGTCCAGACGGGCGGCCAGATCGTTTTGGTAGATGATTTCGTCGCAAAGCCGGCCTAGCTCGTTTTGGCAGGCAAAGGCATGGCGCATGACCTGGTAATCGATGAGAGCAAATTCCTCCTGGGAAATGGCGCGCAAGGGAAGATGAGTGGTAATCGGCATACCCAAGCCTCTTACCAAAGAGATCGGCGCAGCAGAAGCAAAAACGGAGGTGGCAGAAAGATGAACTGGCAGAAAAATAGGAAGCAGTTCCTTGACACTGCAGCGTCACGACCGAGTGAAATCTCACCGGTTTTCTCTGCAGAGGGGCCGCAGTTTCAGCGGGTCGGCGCCCATTTTTCTGCCAGGCAATCTTTCTGCCAGAGTTACGGGGTCGCTTCAGCCGCGCTTTACTGTCTCTTTGCCAGCAATTCGCTCGGGTTCGAATTCACCCGTGCAATGGCGGCGGCCAATTCGCGGCTGAACACTTTCGCGCCGGCCTCGCTCAGGTGCATCGGATCGGCGAAATCGCCGTCGTCCTTCACCCAATCGCTGGCGGAAAGATAGTCGGCATGGGCCTGCCGGGCCAGCGTTTGCAGATGGGCGCGCAGACGCGCCCACTCCGGCGAAGAATAGTAGAGCTTTCGGTGATGCGAAGGCAGGGGCATCTCCAGCAGGATGACCCGCGCGCCGTGAGCTTGGGCCAACCGGATGATATCCCGAATGGGCGCGGAGAAGCCGGCATGGCGCTTTAGGATGGCCTCGCAGCGGCGATTGAAGGACTGCGTGTCCTTGGCTTCGAGCGACCGAAAATCCGCGACGCGCCCGAATCGATCTGTTTTGCGCAGGGGCATCCCAAGCCCACCAAGCCAGCGGCGGAACAGCTCGACCTTGCCCCAGAATGAGGACCGCTCCGAGAGCATCGGGATGTGGCCGACAGTTTCCATCTCCCACCGCTTGAGGCGGGACCCCGGGGCGTAAAAGGAGGCGGCTTCGCCGGGAAAGTAGTAGGAAAAGGCGCGGTTGCCCAGGAGGTCGGACCAACCGCCGCGCGGGGCCGCGTTCAGTTGGTCGTCGAAGAAGCCGTAGATGAGGTATTTGAGATGTAGCGGTTGGCGCAAGGCGCGGTTGAGGATCAGGTAATGTTCAACGGGCGAGGTGGCGCCTAAGGCAAGGTTGAGCGGGGAGAGAGGAGGCTGGTTATGAGGCCAGGCGGTAAGAAACGCCCCCATGTCGCAGCCGGCCTCAACCAGCGAGTTGCCCAGGAAGATGCAATCGGTTTGCGGGGGGATTCGGTCCAACTGGGCGAGCATTTGCTGGCGCTGGGAGGTCTTGGCCGCACGCGCGATGAGCAGGTTATAGCCCAGGAGCATCGCCAGGAGGATGCACACCGCGATGACCAACCGTAGCGTTGGAGCGGAGATCCGATGCGCGCAGGCAGGCTTTTCCTTTTCCGTGTACTCCGTG
Source organism: Limisphaerales bacterium (assembly GCA_046703605.1). Lineage (GTDB taxonomy): Bacteria > Verrucomicrobiota > Verrucomicrobiia > Limisphaerales > UBA8199 > JAJYHY01. The sequence goes on along the minus strand of JBJKSV010000041.1, from coordinate 1,802 downwards.
TGTTCCGTGGTTGTCATTTTCCTTGAGGCCCTGGTCTAAGGCTGCGCCTCACTAAAAATCGATATAGATGAATTTCGAGGTCTGTCCGCAGAACAGCAGGATGGCGCCGGCCAGCAAGCCCCACCAGAGGCCGCGAATCCAGGGCGAGGAAAGGAAACCCCAGGAGGCCGGCAACCGACTCGAGCAGCCCTCCAGGTACTCGCAAAACTGCTTGAGTTGAAGGAAAATGCCTGTGCCCGGTTCCGCGGACGGATGACGCGCCGAGACTCCGGGGTCTGAGGAGTTTTCGGTATCGAAAGCTGTCGTTTTCGTGTTCATAAAGTCTGTTATCCCAGGAAAAGTCTATGGAAGAAAAAGACGCTGGTGGGCAAGTCCATGCAGAAGAAGGCCCAGCCCAGGTTGACGAGGACAAAGGTGACAGCCCAAGCGGCGAATTGGCCGGCGCGGGTCGGTTGGCGCGAGGCGGAGCCCGTCAACCGCGACCAAAGCCGATGCCCCACCAGGAGCAGGCCGTGCCAGAGACCCCAGACAACAAAATTCAGACCCGCCCCATGCCACAGCCCGCTCAGGAACATGGTGATGAAGACATTGAGATAAACGCGCGGACGGCTGGTGCGCGAGCCGCCCAGGGGGATGTAGATGTAATCAACCAGCCAGCGATACAGAGACATATGCCATCGTCTCCAGAACTCAGAGATGTTTGTCCGCAGGTAGGGCCAATCGAAATTCTCCGGGACTTTGATGCCAAACAGCCGGGCCGAGCCGATGGCGATATCCGAGTAGGCGGAGAAATCGAAATAGATCTTGAAACCATAGGCCAGCAGCCAGAGCGGCAACACCCAGCGCTGCGCCGTGGCAATATCCGCCCGGTTGAGATGATGGGTAAAGGCGGTAAGCAGATCGGCAATGCCGAATTTCTTGGCCAGCCCAACCAGGACACGCGTGGTTCCCAATTCCCAGTCTTCCTGCCATTTGAGGCTCGGCTTGGTCAGATTGGGCAGGAAATCCTGGTAGCGTTTTATCGGCCCGGCCACCAGCGTGGGAAAGAACAGGATGAAGGATAGGAATTCCCCAAACGTCCCGGCGGGAGCGGTGCCGCGGTAGCGGTCCACGGCGTAGTGGATAAACTCGAACGTAAAGAAGGAGATGCCCAATGGGAGGAAGGCTCCCGTCCACGAGACCGGGTTGTGGCCCATGGGCGCGAAGAGCAGGCCGGTCAGAAAATTCCAATACTTGAACACGACCAGGAAGAGAACGGTCTGCACGATACCGATCAAGCAGAGCACTGAACCGGGTTTATAGAGCCGGCTGAAGGCGCTCTCCCACAGAAAAATCAGCAAGCAAAAGGCGCCCGCCACCCCGCCCACCTGGGTGAGGGAGAAGAACACATAGAAAAGGGCCCCGAACGTCAGACAGACCCAGGGTTGGGCGCGTGGCCGGACGAGGCGAAAGGCGACTGCCGCCGGCGCCAGAAACAAGATAAAATATGCGACGGTATTAAAGATCACGTGCGCGTAGTCTTGCCCAACAAAGTCTGGGCAAGGCCACCCTGGGGACAATAGGGCGAAAACCTCCTCACTAGAGCGGCATGACCCCCCGAAGGGATTTTGGTTTGCGATTTCCGACTCGTGATTTTGGATTGCTCTCGCGCAATATGCTTGCCAAGCAAATCACCGGCGGCAGGCCCGAGGCCAGGCCGCCTGCCCCATGCGATTGGAGCGCGGACGCCCTCGTCCGCAGCCGCAGCCTTCTGGAGAGGCGAACGAGGGATCCGCGCTCCTGCCACCACCCGGGTAGTTACC
>JBJKSV010000040.1:0-11685 GCA_046703605.1 Limisphaerales bacterium | reverse complement strand
TGACTTCGCCTTTCAATCGTTGCCAGAAAGCACGCGCGCCAGGAAGCGCAACTCATCCTCCACTTCCTCCGGCCCAGCCACCGTCTGTGCCACCGCTTCGCGCAATAACTCGCGGTAGCGAACCCGCAGCCGATGCACCCAGGATTTTACCGTGTTTTCCGCCACTCCGAAACGCGCCGCGAGCGCCTCGTACCCTTCACCGCTGGGTTCGCCCACCAGCACCGGCCGCAACGCAGCGAAGCGTTCCGCCGCCTCCGGCGCGGACTGCTCGGACTCCAGCCGGTGGAGCACTCCTTCCAGCAAAGTCAGTGCCCATCGGCGCCCGAACAGTCTGTCGGCGCTGGCCACGTCCACCGGTTCAACCCGATAGCGCTCCTCCGCTTCCAAGCCATCCAGTGCCACAAATGCCCTGCCCCCGCCTCGCTTGAGCCGTCCGCTCTTTTGCCATTCGTTGGCCAGGAAGTTTTGCAGCCCGCAGAGCAAGAAGGTCCGAAACCGCCCCTTGGCCTGGTCCGCCCGCGCAATCCAGTTGCTCGCCAGCAGCCGTTGGAAGAACTCTTGTGTGAGATCCTGCGCATCCTCCGGCAGGTGCCCACGGCGGCGCACGTAAGCATACAGTGGGTACCAATAGGCGCGGCACAATTCTTCGAGCGCCTCCACCGCCCCAGGAAGCGTTGCATCTCCCGCCGCCATCACCGCGCTCCAGTGCGTGGTCGTGAACTGCGCTCCTGCAGGCATAGACCCCGCAGGTTTTCCACCGTGGGCTGACATGACGTACTCTGGCATACTTTCTTTTCCTGCGCAATCGGAAGCCATAAAGGTCAGGGGGAGGTCAAGAATGACCCCGTTCGGGAGGGCGGGGGTCCCCAAAATCGCCATTTGCCAGTGGGATCAGCGCAGCGACCTTCCTGTCCCGAGCGCTCGCAGAGCCCGAGTGGAAGCCGCGCTCGTAGCCTCTGCCTGTCCCCCCGCCCGGAGCAACCCCCGGGCGGGAGTACAAGGCCCGACCGCCGGTCTAAAACAGCGGCGCCGCGGGATTGACGTTCATATGCCAGAACATCCATTGGCCATTCACCTTCTTGATCGTCCCGCTCAGAGCGCTCTTTGCCACGACGGTCTCTGACTCGTCCAGGAAAATGCACTCGAGATAGATCTCTGCGGTGTTGCCATGAATGTCGATTTGCTTCCGGAAACTGGGTGTCAACCCAATCCAATTGTTATGGAAGAATGGGGCATTGGGGAAAAAGCCCGTAAAAATCGCGTTCTTCCCCTCATACAGCGTGGTGCCGTTGACCAGGAGAGTGGCATCTTCGGCCCAGAGTTGGGACCATGCGGCGAGGTGCAGGGCGCTGGCCTGCGGGTCGCCGTTGTAAGACGTGAGCGCGTGAACGGCCGTGAGCAGCACCTGGATTTCAGCCGTTTGGGTGCTCAGGGGCTCCGGCGAGCTTGCCTCGGCAGACCGGACGCCGCCAAGTGGGCTGGAAGCGACCAGGCCGACTACGGCAGCGGCCGCGAGGAGGTTCTTGGTAATGCTCTGCAACTTAACTTGTTTCATGTTGTTTTCCTTGTTTGTCAGGTGATGTTCACCTGGTTTTTGTTGTTTCACGTTTGCCCCATCCTGTTGACTGCGTTTACTGGGGCGTTCGGTTAGTTCTATTGCCTTCGCAGAATAAGGTTGCAGCATTTCTCCCATCAGCTCGGATCGTGTCTCTAGCGACGTCTTGGCATTCTCGGGGCGGACTATGACGCCGACGGCTATCTGGACGTCTATCTCACGAGCACGGACACTTCGATGGGAGCGCTTTGTCGCAATACGGGGATGGGAACATTCGAGCGGATCAAGACTTCGCCCATTGCCACGGACATTCACCATGGGGCCGGGTGCGCCTGGGCCGATTTCGACAATGACGGTGATCTCGATCTTTTTGTGGCCGACTGGTGGGCCTCCAGTCGCATCTACCTCAATAATGGCGGTCGATTTACCGCCTCCCTCTATGAATCTCAAAAGAGATCATTGGGTGTGCTTTGGGTCGATTACGACTATGACGGCCGCCTCGATCTCTTCTTGCCCAGTGGAGGCTTCGAGCGCTTTACCCTAACGCAGCCGAACACCCTCTATCGCAACAATCGAAGTGGGCGACTTGTTCGAGCACCAACCACCGCTGCTGCACCTGTTGTCGAAGCATCGGCGTCGAGCATCGCGGCGGCTTGGTCAGACCTCAACGGTGATGCTCTCCTCGACTTGTTCGTGGTTAATTACGGTCAAGCCAACTCTCTGTTCCTGAAGGTTAGCCCAGGCTTGGTGAGACCCGAAAACCAATCCTCCCTCGCCTGCGCAGCGCTCAATAATCGGCACGCACGCGAAGCGCGTAAGGCGTGGAATTGGTCTATGTCCTCCTGAACTCGGGGCAGATGTCGCCCTGTGTCGGCTTCTTTAACACTTGTAACGAGGCCAAAACAGCAATTGTAAGCTGCTGCGCCGTAAGACATACAAGCATCTTAAGCGGCACGGTCGCATGCTCAACCCAAGAAGTGTCGGCGTACTTTACTCTCCGATCAGTGAGCCTGGTTCCAGGAACAAGTCTTTTATTTCGAGTTGCTTACATTCGTGATGAGGAGCAGCTTCCTGAGTCCAGGAGCTCTCGATGTCGGCAGTGCTTACGCTTCCAGGCCCTGTTCACCCAAAGCGAGACTCAGTGCAGAACAGTCCCACATTAGCAGAAGTATTTGCCAGCAAGCTATTTATACATAAGCATCATTGTGCTTACAATACCATGGTATGCAATATGCTACATTAAGTTTTCCGGTTTCGACACGCCAAGTGCCTGAATCGGAAGTCAGCGTCACTAGGGATTGGCACAACACAATAGAAGGGGCATTTACAATGAAGAGACATGTCTTGTTAGGTCCAGGAGTGTTTTTGGGGGGATGGCTGGCGCTGTCTCCGGCAACAAAGGCGGACCCCATCCTCCCGTTTACCTGGAGCGCGAGTCAGGGTCAGGTCAGCATTGTTCTGAACAATTCGCTTTTGAAGGAGGGGTGGACAACGCCGGATGGGAGCTTCGGGTTTACACTGGCGGAACCCATTTACTTGGGCCCCGGCTTAGGTTCCATTGACCGGTTGACATTGTTCGGAGTGGGAGATCCCTCGGTCTCTCTGGCCTTCGTCGCCAGCGCCGGTTCGGTGGATACCACGTTCACAATCTTCAGTGCTACTTTGCCAGTAGGTTTGGTGGGGCCAGCGGCCAGCGCATCCTCGTCGCTTACTCTGATCGACGCGAACGGGGACGGCGCGTCACTCACTGGCCTTTACGGAGGGAATGCGTTTCGGGCTGTTTACAATACTGCCGTTCCTTCGGTGTTCGCCACCCTGAATCCGAGTCTGACTGCTGGCCCCTCTGGCACCACGACCGATTCAGGCGCCGCCACTGGGATCATCCCGGGCACTGTGACCGATATGCAAGTCAGCTATAGGTTCACGCTGTCCGCGAATGACACAGCCTCTGGAACCAGTCTGTACTCGATCTCGGCGACGGCTGTTCCCGAAACCAGCGATTCTCTGACGCTGGCTGCGTTGAGCGGATTATTCCTCCTCGCGGTCGGAACGGCGATTGGCAGGCCGGCCCGGCAGGCCGCGTGAGCCGGTTGGGGGGTACGATGGGATCTCACACAATCCTCTATGCTCGCCCTTAGCCGCCCCCCTCCAAAATTCAGGCTACTGAAACTTGCTGAAACTCAGTGAAACCTGCTGAAGTTTCACTCGCGCCCCCATTCCTTGCTTTTCCTCTCAAAGAGGCTCGCCCATTAGCTGCCGCGCCGCGGCGCACGGCGGGAAGATGGACGTAACCCGATCGGGTCACTTGGAAGGTGGAATTAGCCTGGTGAGGATGAGTTACTGTGGTTCGCTCCGAACCCGGTAGAAGCGGCAAGGGAGTGCCGCATCATCCGAATCCCGGAATTCGAGTCGGTCTGAGTCCATCATATTCGTCAAGACTGATTCTATTGTCATTGACTATCCACGCAAACTCGGTGGAAACTGGTGCGCGAACTCGCGTTGCAATAGTGAGTCTTTGCGCAAGAACGCCCTTTGGTGAATTCTGGCGCGGAGTTTTCCGGTGAACGTCTGTCGAGCCTGAAGAACTGCCAAGTTTGGGTTCAAAGAACTGAATGAATTAAACATGAAAACGAAAATGGGTCTGATGATCGTGCTTATGGTGGCGCTCACGCTGCCGCTCGCGTTGATGACGGCGTGCAGGTCTTATCTCCGGGCGGCTTCACGGGCAAGGCCGTCCGGCCCCTGTGACATTTACGCCGCCGCCGGTGATCCATGCGTGGCGGCCCACAGCACCACCCGCGCGCTCTACGCCTCTTACAACGGCCCGCTCTACCAGGTCATGCGCCAGTCCGATGGCAAGACCCTGGACATCGGCGTCGTCCGGCCCTCTCCCGCAGACGCGGGCGGCTACGCCGACGCGCCCGCGCAGGAGGCCTTCTGCGCCAACACCTATTGCTGGATCACCCGGATCTACGACCAATCCGGCCATGGCAACGACCTCACCCAACCGCCTCATGGCGGATTCAGCGGCCCGGCCATGGGCGGGTTTGACAATCTCCCGCTGGCCGGCATGGCGCCGGTCACGGTCATGGGCCACAAGGTTTACGGCGTCTTCATCGAGCCGGGCATGGGCCTCCGTCAGGATGACCCCCACGGCACCGCCGTGGACGACCAGGCGGAGGGCGAATACTGGGTCGTTGACGGCCACCATTACAATGGCGGCTGCTGCTTCGACTACGGCAACGCCGAGACCGACAGCCGCGACGACGGCAACGGCACCATGGAGACCGCCTACTTCGGCAACGCCACACCCTGGTATCACGGTCCGCCTCCGGGGCCGTGGATCATGACCGACCAGGAAAACAATTTGGTGGGCTGTGTCACCACCAATGGAACCAAGAACTGTGACCTGCCCAGCATCACCTGGCGCTTCGTCACGGCTATCGCCAAGGGCGAACCGCATCACTGGACCACTTTGGGCGGCGACGCCCAAACCGGCGACTTGAAGGTGATGTTCGACGGGCCGCGCGTCAACCGCAGCTACGACCCCATGCGCAAGCAGGGGGCCATCCTGCTGGGCAACGGCGGCGACAACAGCAACGGCTCGCAGGGCACCTTCTATGAAGGCGCGATGACGGCCGCCGGCACCTTCCCATCCGACGCCACCGACCAGAAGGTGCAGGCCAACGTCGTGGCGGCCAGATACGAGGTGGCGCCGTTGAGTCTGGCGCCGGCCTCAGAGACCGCCGCGCCACCGGGACTGCAGACGTTCTCACCGCAATCCTCCCAACAAACCACCGTGACCTTCAGAAACACCACGGGCCAGCCCGTGGCGGAACTCAAGTTGAGCCTTTCGGCGCCTGCGGGATGGACCGCCGTGGTCTCCGGCGGCGCCGAGACGTCCAAGACCTTTGCCGACCCGGTGGCGCCGGGCGCAAGCGTGAGCGCGACCTTCAAAGTCACCTCGGGGCCGGCCGCCTTCAATGGCGATTTGGTCGCCCACGCTTCGTGGGCGGACCACACGACCAACCGGACGCGGTCCGAAACCGCGGCCGAGAAGGTGCGCAACGAGAGTCCGGTCAAGATCAACGAGTTCGCCGTCAACCCAACGGACTCCTTCATCGAGCTTTACAACGCCGGTGCCGGCGACGCCGATATTTCCGGCTGGACCCTGACGGAGCACCCGACCCAACAGGCCATCTTTTCGTCCGTGAAAATCCCTGCCGGGACGACGCTCGCCGCTCACGGTTTCTACTTGCTCGGCCTCGCCGACTCCGGGTTGGCGGTGCCCGCGCAAAAGGGTGATACCACCATCTACGTCAGGAGCACGACCGGCATGAAGGCTGGGGATACGATTGAAATCGGCTCTGGTTCGGGCATGGAAACCCGCAAGATCGCCAGCCTTGGGACGGCCGCCGGCAACAACACGACGCTCTGGCAGCCGCTTCCAGACGGTCCGGTCATCACAATTCCTCCCGGCTCGACCAACGTGCCGTACACCGGCGGCTCCGGCGGTTTCGGCTTCTTCCGGCGCGGGGGTGGCTTCAGGATCGAGGCCGGCCAGAAGCTTGGCCTCGGCTACGGCGGCAGCGGCCCCGCCGTCGCCAACCACGTGGAGAAATATGAGGTGGTTACGGTCACCGCGGTAGGCAAGCCAGGCACGCAAGGCTACCTGGCGGCGGACGCCAAAGCCGGCGACACCAAGATCAGGGTGCGGAACGCCGCTAACATTTCCGCCGGCGACCAGATCCGGCTGGACATTGACAGCAAGGGCCATGGGATTGAGATCGTCACCGTCACGCACGTCAGCACGACGGGAGGCAATGGTGGCCGCGGTGGCTTTGGCGGCAGAGCCGGTTTCGCGGAACTCGCCCTGGCCGCCCCACTCAAGTTCAACCATGCGGACAACCTTCCCTTCAGCGATCGGGGAACGGGAATCAGCTTCGAGCCGGCGACCGCCTATCCCCACTCGAGCAATGAACCGCTCCTGCCGCTAGGCGCCGGCATCACGCTCGACAAACCTCTGGCCCACGGCTATGCAATCAACTCGGGGGTGCGTGATGCCGCGGTCGCGACCGCCGGCTATCATGGGCCACCGGCGCCCAACCAGTGGATAGGCGGGCCCGCCTTCTCTCCCATGGCTGGCAGCATGGCGTTGCGCGACGCCGCTGGCGTGGTCGTGGATAGCCTGAACTACGGCGGCGTCGTGGATCCCTGGGCCACCGAGGGTTACCAGGGCACGTCGCCCGGAGGTGGCAACTTTGTGCCGGCGCCCAATGAGGGCCGCGGTGGCTTCTTTTTCTTCGGACGCCGGGGCGGTTCGGCTGCCGCGGCGCCCAGCAGGAGCGCGGGCCGCTTCCCAGACGGCGCCGACACAGACAACAACCGCAACGATTTCCGTCTGCAAACCGACACTTCCCTGGCGGCCGCTTCAGCCGCCGGCGCGACCAACCTCAAAGTCGCGAGTGTCGCCGGTTTTGACGCCGGCCAAAGGATTTTCATTGATGTGGGCGCGAACCGCGAGACGGCCGTCATCGCGACGGTCGGCACAGCCGGCGGCACCACGCTGAGCGCCGCCACCAAAGCCGGCGCGCCGACCATTCCTGTCGCCAACGCCTTCGGCTTTAGCGCCGGCCAGACCATCGCCATAGACAGTGGCTCGAACCGTGAGACAGCGACCGTCGCTTCCGTCAACCGCGGCCGCTTTCGCGGTTTTGGCCGTGGCCTCGTGGGCGCCGCCCTCACCGTCACCGCGCCGCTCAAAAACGCGCACGTGGAGGCGGCGCAGGTTTCCGGCACCGGAATTACGCTCACCGCGGCCTTGGCCAAGGCGCATGAAATTCGCGCGCCCGTCGCGGCTAACCTCCCCACCCCAGGCGCGCCCAACCAGTATGCGAGCAGGGCTCAATGAGAGCCTGTCTTGGGATCCACCGCAAGCCCCGGCCAGTTCTAAAGCAGGCTCTGCGGACCCTTGGGCGCCGAAAGGATTGAATTTGGTTGCCAACGACAAGCGGAATCGTCTTTGCCCCTGCTGGCCTTGGTGGCGGTGGGTCTTGACATCTTTGAGCGCCCTGGGCCTTGCCTTGAGCGGCTACCTGGGCTGGCATTTTCTGGCGGGCGGGCCGGTTATCGGCTGCGGCGGCGGGAGTCCGTGCGGCGATGTGCTGAACAGCAGATGGTCGTCCGTCGGAGGGGTATTGCCAATCAGCGGTTTGGCGGCAGGAGCCTATTTGGCGATGCTTGCGGCCAGTCTCTTCATTGGCCCGGCGACCGAGGCGTCGGTCCGCCGGCTGGCTTGGCGCGCGATGCTTGTTCTAGCGGGGGCGGCGGCCGGGAGTGCCGTATGGTTCATCATCGTGCAGAAATGGCTTATTGGATCGTTTTGCCCCTATTGCATGGCGGCGCACGCCACAAGCCTGGTGCTGGCGGCCCTAGTCACCTGGCAGGCAACAAGGCAAAACACCGCCGATTCGACCGATTGCGGTCCGCGGAAGGCGGCGTGCGGAGCGCCCAGCGTGAGCCTGCGGCGCGGTTCCGATTCGATGCGCCATGCGCCCTCCGCCCCACGGCGCATGATTGGCCCGCTGTCCGCGCTCGGCACGGCCTCGGCCGGTCTGGCCTTGGCCGGCATCCTGGCGGTCTGCCAGGCGGGAATTGCTCCCCCGGCCGTCTATCGCGGCGGTCAGTCGCGGACCGATCTGCCAGGAATTGATCCTCACGACGCGCCGTTGATCGGTCCGTCGAATGCTCCCTATATCGTAGATCTGCTTTTTGATTATAACTGCCCCCATTGCCAGCAATTGCATTTCATGCTGGAGGAGGCCGTTCGCCGCTACGGCGGCAAACTGGCCTTTGCGCTGTGTCCATCGCCCCTGAACAGCCACTGCAACCCCTACGTCCCCTTGGATGTGGATGAATTCAAGACCTCCTGCGGCCTGGCCAAAATTGCCCGGGCGGTTTGGGTGGCCAATCGCCAGGCGTTTCCGCTCTTCGACAACTGGATGTATTCCTTCGAGTCCGGCGACCGCTGGCGACCGCGCAGCCTCGAAGACGCCAAGGCCAAAGGCATCGAGTTGGCCGGTCAGGCGAAATTCGATAGCGCCATCGCCACCCCTTGGCTCCGCCAGTACCTGCAAACCTGCGTTCGGATTTACGGCGCCACCGTCCAGGGCGCTGCCGATCCTCAGCGCGCCAATGCCGTCCCCAAAATGGTTTTCGGGGCGCGTTGGGTCATCCCCGAACCGAACAACGCGCGCGACCTGCTCTCCATTCTGCATAAAAGTTTGGGCGTGCCCAAGCCGTGATTCGATGTTGGACGCCTAAATCGCAGCGGTTCCCTGGATTCTGAGGGAAGCGGCACCATAAGCCGCTCCTTTTCCATCCAGTGCAGCACGGGGCAGAGCATCCCGTGGGTCCATTCACTGCGGCCTTGGGAAAGCTCCCGCACCCGCTGGATGAGCGCATAACCGCACCCACAGTTTCACCGGAGTCTGGGGAACATTGGTCTGTCCGCAGCCTGGAGCTCAGAAACGCCAGTCCTCAATTTCTCTGTCCGCTTTTCGCGGCGGCGGGTACTCTTGGTTGAATGAACAACCTGTCGGATCAGGGATTGTTGCGTGAGTATGCGCGAGCGCGCTCTGAAGAGGCCTTCGCCGAGCTTGTCAAGCGGCACATCGGCCTGGTCTATTCCGCCGCCCTCCGGTTGGTCCGCGACACGCATTTGGCCGAGGATGTGACCCAAAGCGTGTTTCTGGCTCTCGCACAGGGAGCACCGGCAATCGCGGAGCATCGGGTTTTGGCCGGCTGGCTGCACCGCACGACTCATCACCTCGCCGTCAAAGCCATCCGCTCCGACGCTCGCCGTCGTGCCCGCGAACGGGACGCCATCGCCATGAACCAGTTGCCTGACGACCACCCCAACGCCCTCTGGGAGCAAATCGCTCTCCAACTTGACGCCGCCCTCCAGGAACTGAACGAGATGGACCGGGACGCGCTGCTGCTGCGCTACTTCCAGCGCAAGACTGCCCGTGAAATCGGCGCCCTTCTTGGCATGACCGAAGAGGCCGCCCAGAAACGAATGACCCGCGCGCTGGAGCGGCTGCGCAAGACGTTCGCCAAACGCGGCGTGACCGTCGGGGCGGCCGGCCTCGCCCTCGCCTTGAGCGCCAACGCCGTTCATGCCGCCCCCGCCGGGTTGGCCGCCGCCGTTTCGGCCGTTTCCGCCTTGACCGGCGCCGCCGTTGCGGCGCCTGCAACAACAAACGCTCTCATTACAAAGGCACTCCTTATGACCACAATTCAAAAAGCGGCCATCACCGCCCTCGTCGTTGCCACGCTTGGTTTCGGTCTGTTCAAGGCTCGCCAGGCATCGATCCTTAAGGCTCAAGTTCAAGCGATTCAAGACCAGCAGGCCGCGCTTTCGAACCAAGTCCGCCAACTCCAAACCCAGCGCGACAAGGTCAAGAACAGGCTGGCTCTCCTGGCCGACCAACTCAAAACCGCCAAAGGCACCCCGGACGAATTGCTCAAGCTTCGCGCCGAGGTAACCCGCTTGCATGACGACGCCAGCCGGGCCAATGACCCGTTCGTGCAAACGGCCCTGACCTGGAAAGAAAAGGAGACCTCTCTCAGGCAACTCTTTGCGGAACACCCCGACCAGAGCATCCCCGAACTCCGGTTGCTGGACAACCAGGCCTGGCTCAACGCCGCCATGAATGCCAACCTCGAAACAGACTCCGGCGTGCGCTCGGCCATGAGCGGACTCCGGCACAGTGCGGAAAACCAGTTCGCGATCAAACTGCAAAACGCCTTGCAGAGTTTTATGCAGACCAACAACGGGCGGTTCCCCGATTCGCTCGCTCAGCTCCAGGCATACTTCGATCCCTCCCTGGCCCAGGCCCTCCAACGTTACGAGATCCTGCCGACCGGGGATTCCCCGAACCAGCGCGCCTTCGGGGCAGACCACTACATCACGCAGAAGGCGGCGGTAGATCCAGACTACGACGCCCGCTGGGAGATCGGCCCAAACGGTTTCGGGAATATGCCCTTCAAGAATTCTCTTGAAGAGCAGGCCTTGGCCCCCGCCATTCACACCCTGGGCCCCGCGCTTAAGGCCTACTCCGCCGCGCACAACGGTCTTCAGCCTACCGACCCCGCCCAACTGCAGCCGTATGTCACCACCCCGGACCAACGGGCTGCCCTTCAGCAGGTTCTCCAGGCCAGGGCCACCAACAACCCCGGCATCTGAAAGATCGTTGCTGCCGCGTATATAACGGCGTAGGATATGGACATGGTGAGTGGTGAGAGTTTTGTCTCAGTGTGGGAACGCACGATTAAGCCCGACCAAGCCGATCTGCCGTCGGATGCAGCCAGGTATTTCCTTAAGCTTCAGTTCGCGGAAGCGGACCGTGCCCGCATGAACGAGCTGGCGGCGCGGGCTCGTGCCGGCGCCCTACTTCCAGAAGAGGAAAGCGAGTTGGCAAATTACATGCAACTCGGGTGGTTCATTGACCTGCTCAAATCCAAAGCTCGCCTCTGTCTCGGTTTGTCCCCTCTCGACGGCTGAGGATGGATGCCGCACTGCAGGAACTCGTTCGCCGACGCGCCAGGTTCCGTTGCGAGTATTGCCTGCTGCCCGAGTCGCTGGCTAGCACGCCATTTCAATTTGATCATATTATCGCGCAGTCACACGCCGGCCAGACCTTTGCTGAGAATCTTGCTTTCGCCTGTTTCCACTGCAACAACTTCAAAGGCCCGAATCTCGCCGGAATAGACCCGCAGACTGGACGAGTCACTCGACTATTCCACCCGCGCCGCGACCTGCGGCCAAGGCATTTCCGCTGGGACGGCGAAACCTTGATCGGATTGACCGCCATCGGGCGCGCGACGATTACCACTCTGCGCCTGAACCATCCCTTTCGGCGGGCCATGCGGCGCTCCCTGCTGCGAGAAGGAATCCGCTTCATGTGAAGGGACCAAAAGCGCTCCCTTCGCCGGAACCGGTGGGGAGTCGAGCGTTGAAAGGACCGTAGAGCGCGCGCTGGCCTCCACGAAGGAGCTTGCGTGGGGGGGGTCAGAGTATCATAGAAATGGTCATTATTGACTTGGACCTGCCGGGCCGCAGCGGCATA
>JBJKSV010000039.1:0-13440 GCA_046703605.1 Limisphaerales bacterium | reverse complement strand
CCACACCATCACAACTGCCTGCCGGAATGGATCCCGGCAGGCAGTTGTGATGGTGTGGTGCTCGACTTAGGAGTTAGTGCTATGGAACTGGAAACAGCGGAACGCGGATTCAGCTTTCAGCGGGATGGCCCGCTCGACATGCGTATGGACAGGCGTCAGGCGATGACCGCCGAACACTTGGTCAACACGTGCGATGGCGAGGAGTTGGCCCGCATTTTTCGCGAATTCGGCGGCGAACCGCAGGCCCGGCGTTTGGCCGCCACCCTGGTTCGAGAACGGGCGCGCAGACGCATTTCCCGTACCGGGCAGTTGGCCGAATTAGTGGCGAAGATTGCGCCGCGGCGCGGAAAGAAGACCCACCCGGCAACCCGGGTCTTCCAGGCCCTGCGCATCGCCGTCAACGATGAGATTGATTCGTTACGACGGGGTTTAGACGGTGCATTGCGCATCCTCAAACCCGGCGGGCGGCTCGTCGTTATCACCTTCCATTCACTCGAGGACCGCGTGGTGAAGGAATTCGGACGTGAGCGCGCCCGCTCTTATACGTATCCGGGAGAGGTCGATGTCCCGGAGTTAAGACTGCCCAAGACGCCGGAGTTGAGGCTGCTGAGGCGCAAGGCCATTGTGCCGGGTGCGGCCGAACTAAGGGACAACCCCAGGAGCCGCAGCGCTCAACTGCGGGTCATGGAAAAGGCGCAAATCCAGGAGTGAGCCGCGTGGCAAGGAATCGAAAGAAACATACCGCGGCGATTCGTTTCGGTCCGGCGCTGAAGGCCCTGGTGCTCTGCGTCCTGATTGGCGGAGCGGGAGTCGGTTACGTTTGGCAGAAGCAACAGATCAGCCGCTTAGGCACGGAGATCACCCAGCGGGAGGCGCTGCTCAAACGCCTGGTCGAAGAGAACGAGAATCGCCGCAAACAATTGGCGGACATGCTGACCACGCAGTTTTTAGAGACTCGGATCAAGGAACTGCGGCTGGGATTGGTTCAGCCTGACCCGTCGCAGATTTGGACTCTCCCGGAACCGCTGCCAACGGGGCGGGAGTCGGTTCGCGAGTCTCAATTTGCGGCCCGCAGCCAGGGGCTTGCGGACACCTACCGCCAATAGACATTCGGGCCGGAAGTGCCCATACCGGTGGCGAGAGGCCAGATTTGACATGATTAGGAACGGGGATTCGTGGTAATAGATGCGGCTTGTCTTTGGGCACGAGGCCATGCCTCCCTGGAGACTGGACTGAGTGTTGAATTTTTGCCGCCGCCCGCGTGCGATCGGGTGAGGAACCGGTCTCCGCGGGCGCGCGGCGAGCTTGGAAAAAGAAAGTGAACGAGATCTGAACAGGAACAGTGGACTTTTGCCGCCGCCCGTGACTCGGCTGGATGAGGAACCGGCCATCACGGGCGAGCGGTGTTGGCTTGGGCGCGCGCGCTCCCGGAGCACGGGGCGCGCCGCCCTCGCGCCAGAGCAGTGGCCGGAGCTAACTGGGGGCAGCCATGGGTAAGAGATTGCAGTTTAGCAGGCTAATTGGGTTGGCGGCGGTGCTGGCGTTGGCATTCGCGGGCTTGGGCTATCGGCTGGTGGACCTCCAAGTCATCCGCCATCAAGAGCTCACCGAAATAGCCAGGCGGAACACCCAACTGATCTATCTGCGGGAGGCCCGCCGCGGCGATATTCTTGATGCCAGAGGCAATCTGCTGGCAACTTGCATCCCCGTTGAGCGCGTATGCGCCGACCCACCCTTTATCCTTGGTTACCAGGCTCAGGTTGCCCATGCGCTGGCGCCCCTGCTCAACAAGAGCGAGGAGGAATTGTGCCAGCGCCTCCAACCGCGCCTCCGCAAGAACAAAGAAGGACAAACCATCACCAACCAATATGTGGTGCTCCAACACCAAGTCCCGCTCAAAACCTGGGCCAAAATCCAGAACACCATGCGCCATCTCACCCTGGTTTCCCCCGGGACAAAGCTCTCCAGAAAAGAGAGAATCGAACTGGAGAACCTCAAGGAGGATTCCGTATTTGCGCAGGATGAGCAGGCCCGCTTTTACCCCAACCACAAGCTGGCCGCGCATATCCTGGGCTTCACTACCACCGAGAATCTGACGGTGGATGGCAAATCCTTCAGCGAGATGAAGGGGTTGGACGGCATCGAGTTGGTCTTCAACAAGCAGCTAGAGGGGGTGCCTGGCTGGGTGGTCACCGAAGCCGACCGGCGCCAGCGCGAAATCGTGTCCCTGCGCGATCAGGATGTCCAGCCCGAGAATGGGCTGAATGTGGTGCTGTCCATCGACTCGGTCATTCAAAGCATTGTCGAATCCGAGTTGGCGGTGGGAATGCAGGAGCATAAGCCAATCAGCATCTGCGGCATTGTCGTCCGTCCGCGTACCGGGGAGATCCTCGCCATGGCAACCCTGCCCACCTATGACCCGAATGATCCCGGCGCCTACTCTCTGAGCCAACGGCGCGATCGCGCCATCACAGACGTCGATGAGCCGGGCTCCACTTTCAAAATCGTCACCGTCTCAGGCGCCTTGAATGATGGCCTCATCCACCTCACCGACCAATTCTATTGCGAGCACGGAAGCTGGTCTTACGGTGGGCGCGTCCTCGGCGACCACGAGCCTTTTGACAACCTCACCGTCGAGCAGATTATTGGCAAGTCCTCGAATATCGGCGCGGGAAAGATTGGCTTGCGCCTGGGGCCAAACCGGCTCGAGTATTATATTCACAAATATGGATTTGGCTCGCGCACCGGCATCCCCTTGCCCGGTGAGGTATGGGGCATTGTGAGACCAATCCGCAAGTGGAGCAAAGTCACCATTGTCCAGCTTCCGATGGGCCAAGGCATCTCGGTGACACGGCTCCAGATGGTCATGGCCATGTGCGCGATAGCCAACAAGGGAGTGCTTATGCGTCCGATGTTGGTTGAACGTCTGGAGAAGAATCACCAGGTTTACGCCCAGTATTGCCCCCAGGAAGACCACCGCGTGATTAGCCAGGCGACCGCCGCCAAAATGGTCACTGCCCTTAAGACCGTGGTTTCTCCCCAAGGGACGGCCCCGAACGCCGCCCTGGATCACTATACCGTCGCCGGCAAGACCGGCACCGCCTGGAAAGTCGAGAACGGGCACTATGTGCGAAAGTATTTCGCTTCGTTCATTGGCTTTTTCCCGGCCGACGACCCGCAGGTGTGCATTTCGATTACCCTGGACGAACCAGAAAAGAAGTACGGCTTCTACGGTGGAGCGGTCGCCGCGCCGGTATTCAAGCGTATCGCCGAGCGTGTCGCCAATTATCTCAACATTGCTCCGGACAGGGACATCCCCCCCGCCGCGGGCGGCCCCCTGGCGCCTCCCGATGTCTCTGCCGCGCTTAGGACGGCATCCGCGGGCAGCCCCTGAATGACGAGGTGAGTTCAACAGGCTTTATGGAAACGCGTTCCGTGACATTCCTAATGGCAGACACTGGCGCCCGCTTGCTCCATGGCTCGGAGGAGACCTTGGTTGGCCGTGTCTGTACCGACTCCCGCCAGGTCCAGCCGGGAGATTTGTTCTGCGCCCTGGCCGGCGAACGGTTCGATGGACACGATTTTCTTCGCGAAGCGGCCCTCAAAGGGGCTGCGGCCGTGGTTGTGGACTGCGATAAGACCATTCCGAATCTGGGGCCATGCGCCATTTTGTCTGTCCCGGACAACACCCGGGCCGCCCTTGCCCGGTTGGCTGCACGTTACCGGCAGGATTTTTCCCTCCCCGTTGTCGCGGTGGCCGGGTCGAATGGAAAAACCACCACCAAGGAGCTGATCGCCGCCGTGTTGAGACAAAACCTGGCCACGCTCTGGAGTGAGGGCAGTTTCAATAATGACGTTGGCGTCCCGCTGAGCCTGCTCCGGCTGAATGCATCCCACCAGGCCGCGGTGCTTGAGGCGGGCACCAATCACCCCGGCGAATTGGCGCCCCTGATCGCGATGATAGCGCCCGCTCTGGGCGTGCTGACCAATATCGGGCGCGAGCACCTGGAATTCTTTGGCGACCTCGAGGGCGTCGCGCGCGAAGAGGGCTGCCTGGCCGAGAAACTCCCCAAGACAGGCCGGCTTTTCCTTAACGGCGACTGTGCCTGGGCCGCGCGCATCGCCGAGCGCACGCAAGCCACGGTGGTACGGGTTGGCCTGACTCGAGAAAATGACTGGCGAGCGCGCCGTGTCCGGCTCAACAGCCAGGGCGCCCGGTTCCAAGTGGAAGGACCCGAGGCGGATTTGACAGGAGAGTATTCGATACATCTGTTGGGCCGCCACCAGGTCATTAATGCCCTTTTCGCCCTCGCCGTTGGCCATGCGCTGGGGTTGGGCCGGGCCGAGGTGGAACGGGGCCTTGCCGAATGCAAGGCGCCCAGGATGCGGTTGGAGTCATGGGACCTCCACGGCGTGCGCGTGCTGGACGACGCCTACAATGCCAACGCCGATTCAATGCTTGCCGCTCTGCGCACGCTCCAGGACCTGCCCTGCAAGGGCCGCCGTGTGGCCGTCCTGGGAGACATGGCCGAACTGGGCGACCACAGCGAGGCCGCGCATGAGGAGGTAGGCCGCTGCGCCGCTCAGATGGGGGTGGGACAGTTGTTCGCCGTCGGACGGATGGCGCCGGTCATGGCGCGCGGAGCGCGCCAGGCGGGCCATAACCGCGTCCTGGAGTTAGCCGACCTCGCATCGGCCGGTGCTGCCGTGCGCGTCTTTGTGCGGAGCGGGGATGTGCTCTTGTTGAAGGCCTCGCGCCGGGTCAAGCTGGAACGGATTAGCCAGATGCTCAAGTCAGGAACCAGGAAGGCGGATTTTCAGGCCGCCCGATGTGCTTGTCGAAATTAGATGTTTTACTATCTGAGCCAACTCTTGCTGAATTTGTCCGCCGGAACGCCCTGGGCCGATCATCTCTCCCCACTGCGGCTCTTCCGCTATATCACGTTTCGGAGCGCCGGAGCAGCGGTCACCGCCCTGCTGGTTAGTTGGTGGTTGGGGCCGAGAGTGATTGCCGAGCTTAAGCGGTTGAAGTTTGGCCAGGAATATGCCGACAAGGCGGAGGCTGCCGGAGGCATGGCCGCTCGAGTGCTGAGCAAAAAGGGCACTCCGACAATGGGCGGCATTCTGATCGTGCTGGCCCTGAATCTGACGACCCTGCTGTGGGCCCAGTTAAACGCGCTGGTACTGTTGGCGTTGCTGGGCGTCGTCGTGCTGACAGGGCTGGGCTTTTATGACGATTACGCCAAAATCATCGAGCAAAGCGGAGGAGGCGCCAAGTCGCAGGTCAAAATTTGGGTCCAAACCGCGCTGGGGATGTTTGTCGGGCTGTATCTCTGGAGGGTCCCCTGGACCAGCAAACTGATTTCCGAAATCATGGTGCCTTTCTACAAATACCCGATCGCTGCCCACGCTGGTTTGGCTGGGGTGGCGCTCACCGTACTCACGATTGTGGGCAGTTCCAACGCCGTCAACCTGACAGATGGTCTGGACGGCTTGGCCATCGGCTGTACTGTCATCGTCTCCTTCGTCTTCCTGGTGCTGACCTATGTGGCCGGCAACGAGAAAACGGCCGCTTATCTGCAGATACCCTATATGGCCGGCGCGGGCGAGTTGACCGTTTTCTGCTCGGGCATGATTGGCGCCGGCCTGGGATTCCTGTGGTTCAACTGCCATCCCGCCCAGGTTTTCATGGGCGACACGGGATCACTGGCCCTTGGCGGAGCGTTGGGAATAGTGGCGGTGCTCATTCACCAGCCCTTGGTGCTGATCATCGCCGGAGGCGTGTTCGTCCTGGAGGCATTGTCGGTCATTCTCCAAACCGGCTGGTTTCGGTACACCCGTCTGCGTTACGGGACAGGGCGGCGCCTTTTCTTGATGGCGCCCATCCATCACCATTTCGAGAAGAAGGGGTGGTACGAGTCCCAGGTGGTCATGCGGTTCTATATCCTGGGCGTTCTCTGCGCCGTCGTCGCTTTGAGCACGTTGAAAATCCGATAACCGTCTTTATGGCATGATGAATCGACTCAACAATTCTCATCCCAGGCTTGGAGAGGGTCATCTCTTTACTCCTTGCCGGGAGCTCGGCTCCCTGCTAGAAACTGTAGCCAGAGCGGAAAAGAATTCCGTGCTGGCCAATGTAGTAAAACCGATGTTTACACTTTGCCCCGCGACAATGTTGAGAACACTTTCCCGGGGCTGTTTCAATAATCATCACCTCAAAGTACCGCCTAACTCCGCCTCCTCATGAACAACCATAGCCCACTCATTCCACAGGGCTCCTTCCTGGAGCAAAAAAACAAAGGCCGAGCCCGAATCCGGCTCGCTGTTTTTGTCGTTCTGGCAATTCACGGCATTGGCTTGGTCGCCCTGCTCATGCAGGGCTGCGGCAATCCCAAGGAAAGTACTCTTGCCCAGACCAACCAGACCAGCCAAGTGCAAGACCAGACAAACATCCCTCCCTCCTTCGAGTCGCCGAGCAATTTGCAGCCCGCAGCGGACACGAGTTCGCCTCCCACCGAGCCAACGAGCCCGCCCCCCTCAAATCTACAGCCACCTCCGGCGAGCGCCACCGTGCCCTCGGTCGTCCCGCCCCCATCTTCGCCCCAGGAGACGCCCAGCACCGGCAGCAGCACCGGCGCCCCAACGGATTATAAGATCGTCTCTCACGATACACTCGCCAAAGTCGCCAGGAAGTTCCATGTCCCGTTGAGAACGCTCTTGGACGCCAATCCGGGTGTCGAACCGCGAAAGCTGAAAGTCGGCCAGACTATCCACATCCCGGCGCCACCTCCGCCCCAGGCCAACTCCTCGGCTTCCGCCCCGGAAGGGGCCGCTTCGGAGAGTTCGGGCACTCCCGGCGTCTATTCGGTCAGATCCGGGGATACCTTGAACCGCATCGCCCGCAAGTTCGGCACAACAGTCAGGGCCCTGCGTGAAGCCAACCATTTGCGGACCACTCGTATTCGGGTAGGCCAGAAACTGAAGATCCCTGAGAGTGCCTCCAGGCCCTCGGGTCAGTCGCCCTCAAACCCGCCGGGCCAGGAGCCTCCGGCGCCCTCACAATAGCCCGGAGTGGAATTGGGCACCATCATTCGAAAGCTCGCGTCCGAAGAACACAAATGAGATTGGCCGTCACCATCTTGGTTTCGAGCGTTGCTGCCTTGCTGGCGCTGGGAGCAGTGATGCTCTATAGCTCCGGCATGGCCCAAAACGGGGCGCACTTCCTGCAGATGCAGATGCTCTGGTGCGCCCTGGGGTTGGTGGTGGCGGTAGGAGTTGCTGCCATTGACTATCGCTTGCTCAAACCGGCGGCCTGGCCGCTCCTGGCTGTCTCGGTCATCTTGCTGGCCCTGGTCCTTATTCCGCATGTGGGCGTCCGAATCAAAGGGGCGCGGCGCTGGTTGCCCTTCGGCCCCATGCGGCTTCAGTGTTCCGAAGTCGCCAAACTGGCCATGATCATTGCCTTGGCCTGGTATGGCGAACATTTTCAGCGCCAAATGCCCCGCTTCAAGCGCGGGGTGCTCATCCCTGGTATAATTCTCGCCCCGGTGCTCGGTCTCATCTTCATTGAGCCGGACCGCGGAGCAACTATCGTGCTGGCCGCCATCAGCGGGCTGATGCTGCTTATCGCCGGGGTGCGCTGGGCCTACATCCTTCCTCCGGTCGTGGCGGCGATGGGGGCGCTCGGCTACTCACTTTGGCGCGACCCGATGCGAAGCAAACGCATATATAGCTGGCTTCACTTGGAGGAAACCAAATCCGGCTTCGGTTATCAGGCCTATCAGGCAATGCTCGCCCTGGGCGCCGGCGGATGGACCGGGCTTGGACTCGGAAATGGGCGCCAGAAGCTGGGCTTTGTTCCGGAGCACCAAACCGACTTCATCCTCTCCATCATCGGAGAGGAATTGGGCCTCATCGCCACTTTGTTCGTGGTGGTCGCCTTCGTAGCCATCTTGGCCTGCGGCGTTTATATCGCCCTCAAGGCCCCGGACACATTTGGGCTTTTGCTCGGCTCGGGCGTGGTTTTTTTGATTGGCCTGCAGGCCTTCGTCAACATCGGAGTGGTTACCGGGGCGCTGCCCAACAAGGGCCTGCCGCTGCCCTTCATTAGTTACGGCGGCTCCAATCTGCTCATTATGCTCACTGGTGTGGGTCTGCTGCTAAGCATTGCCCGCCAGTCCGGCGCCCCAGAGCCGGAGGGCGAGGAGGCTGATTCATGATTCGCAAGATTCCAACTCGAGTGGCCATCGCCTGCGGCGGCACGGGGGGCCACCTGTTTCCCGGCTTGGCGGTCGCGGATTGGCTGGACCGGAGCGGCTGCGCGGTAACGCTGCTGATTTCGACCAAAGACGTGGACAAGCAAGCGGCGAAACTGGCCCACGGTATGGAAGTCGTCAGCTTGCCTGCGGTTGGGCTGGCCAGAAACCAAGCCCTCGCCTTCTTGCGCGGCTTTGTCCAGTCATGGCGGATGGTCTCCCGGGTCTTTGCCGGGGCGCCCCCGACGGCGGTTCTGGGCATGGGTGGCTTTACGAGCGCGGCGCCCATCCTGGCGGGAAAACGCTCTGGAGCGCGAACGTTTCTTCACGAGTCCAACACGATTCCGGGGCGCGCCAATCGATGGCTGGCCCGAGTGGTGGATGGCGTCTTTACCGGCTTTCCCTCGGCCGCTCGACGCTTGCCAAATCCGAATGTAGCCGTCACCGGAACCCCGGTTCGTCCTCAATTCCAGCCCGGCGACGCCCCAAGCCGCAGGCTCGCGTTGGGATTGGCGGCCGAACGCCCGGTTCTGCTCGTGATGGGCGGCAGCCAGGGCGCCTCCGGCATCAATTCGCTGGTCGTGAGCACCCTCCCGATGCTCGCGGCGTTATACCCCGAATGGCAATGGTTGCATCTTACCGGCCACTCTGGCCGCGATGAAGTGGAGCGTGCTTACACCAATTTGAATCTCCGGGCCGTCGTGCTGCCCTTTTTGCCTGCCATGGACCTTGCCCTGGGCGCAGCGACCGTGGCCGTCAGCCGCGCCGGCGCCTCTTCATTGGCGGAATTCGCCGCCATGCGTCTCCCCTCGTTGCTCCTCCCATATCCAGCCGCCACAGACCAGCACCAAATGCATAACGCGCTCGCTTTCGAGACCACTGGCGCCGCTCGAGTGCTCGACCAAACACAGGCCGATCCGAACGCCCTTGTCCGGGCCTTGCGCGACCTCGTTGAATCCGAGGCCACGCGCGCGAAGATGCGCGAAGCGCTTTCTCAATGGCATTCGCCCAATGCCGCCCAGTCCATCGCTTCCGCCATCCTCCGCGCAGGCTCGACGACCGCGCCCAACAAGGGCCCGAAGATGTCCCGGCGCCATCCGCCAAAAGACCCGTTCCAGGCCGAACGGACGGTTGCAGCCGCCTCTCCATGGCCGGACGCGCAGTCCATGGCGCGGGCATCCCTGTCCGGCACGCCGGCGCCCTCCGCTCTCGCTCGCACTGGGCCGGAGGCGCACCTGTGAACTCGACCCATCAGGCCGAAACCACCCTGCACTTTGGGAACTCCAGTCTGGCGTTCACCCTCGCCAAAGTGGTTTCTTCGCGCACGATCATCCGCTGCGATGAGCCGCTGGCCCGGCGCACCACCCTCCGTGTTGGAGGACCGGCGGATTGCTTTGTTGAACCCGCCTCCGAACCGGACCTGGCTGAGGTGATACGGTTCTGCGGCGAGCGGCATCTGCCCTTTCTGCTGCTGGGGCGCGGGTCAAATCTCCTGATCCGCGACGGCGGGTTTCGCGGAGTCGCCATCAGCCTGAGCCAGCCTCACTTTACGAGGATCCAGGTCTCGGTCCCGCGATTGCGTTGTGGAGCCGGCGCCCGGCTCAAGGCGGTCGCCACTGAGGCCAAACACCATGAGTTGACAGGATTCGAGTTTCTGGAGGGCATCCCTGGCAGCGTTGGCGGCGCATTGCGGATGAACGCCGGCGCCATGGGCGGCGAGATGTTTAGAGTGGTCGAGTCCGTCCGCCTGATGGACTTTATGGGAGCGGTTCGCGAATGCCGGGCGGACGAGTTGGACGTCTCGTATCGCTCGTGTTCGACACTCGAAACGCGCATTGCACTGGAGGCAGTCCTGGCCGGGCAGCCGGGCCGCCGGGAGCTGATCGAGCGCCGCATGAATGAATACAGCCAGAAAAGGTGGCATTCTCAACCCGCCGCGCCCAGCGCGGGCTGCATTTTCAAAAACCCGCTTACGGTTCCAGCCGGGCGCCTCATCGAGGAGCTGGGGCTTAAAGGGGCGCGAGTCGGAGGCGCTTCGGTTTCCTCTGAGCACGGAAATTTCATCGTCAACGACCGAAACGCCACCGCGCGCGACATCCTCGAACTCATCGACCTGATTCGACGACGCGCTCGGACTGAGCGCGGAATCGAACTGGAAACCGAAGTGCGGATCCTCGGCGAAGCCGGTAAGCCCGTGCAAACCAATTGAGAAGATGAAACTGAATGTTGTTGTGATGTTGGGCGGCCGCGGACCGGAACGGGAGGTGTCTCTCCGTTCCGGCGCCGCTGTCACCACTGCCCTGCGTTCGCTCGGCCATGCTGTATCGCAGCTCGATCCCAAAGAGGACGGCTGGCAATTACCCGCCAACGTGGATGTCGTCTTCCTCGCCCTGCATGGCACCTATGGGGAGGATGGCACTGTCCAGGCAGAGTTGGAGCGCATGGCCGTGCCCTATACCGGCTGCGATGTGGAATCGAGCCGGGTTGCATTCGATAAGCTTCTGACCAAGCAGCGATGCATCAACGCGGGCGTCGCCACACCCCGCTTTCAGGTCATTGAATCGCCCGCGGCAAGCTGGCCGGTGGGGTGGAACCCGCCAGTCGTCCTCAAGCCCATCCGGCAGGGGTCCAGCGTTGGGCTGCAGATGGTCGAGCGGGTGTCCGATTGGAGCGCGGCCCTCAAGGAAACCTTCCGATACGATTCGGAAGTCCTCATGGAAGAAAAGATCCCTGGCCGCGAAACCACCGTCGGCATCCTCGATAGCCAAGCCCTGCCCATTGTCGAGATCCGCCCGCGCACGGCCATGAATGATTACAACACCAAATACACCGCCGGGGCAAGCGAGTTCCTCTGTCCGGCGCCTTTCAATGCGGAGGCCGGCGCCCGCATCCAAGCGGCAGCTCTCGGAGCCTTTGAAGCCGTGGGCGCACGGGACTACGCCCGGGTGGATGTAATGGTCCGAGGAGACGCGCAGCCCTTTGTGTTGGAGGTCAACACGCTACCGGGCATGACGGAGCTGAGCCTTCTGCCCAAAGCCGCCGCCGCGGCCGGGATCGGTTACGCCGACCTCTGCCAGCGCATGGTGGACCTCGCATTGGCCCGGCGAGTCGCCGCCAGGATTCATTGAGAATCGAGAATAAATGTTTTCCAAAGCCAAACGCAAGAATCGACGGCTGCGGCGTGGTTCCGTCCTCCAGGTCAAGGTGCGCGCCAGCAAGCTGCGGGCGGCTCGTGCGCGGTTGGTGGCAAGGATTCTGAGTGGGATTTTTGGCGTGGTTTTGACCGGCTATCTGGCTTGGTACGGGGGCCAAAGGGCGCTCGACTGGCTAGTGTACAAGAACCCCGCCTTTGCCATCCAGCGCATCGATCTTCAGACCGATGGCGTCATCCTCCCGGAGCGGCTTCGGCGTTGGGCAGGCGTCTCGATTGGGGACAACCTCTACGCCCTGGACCTCGGCGCGGTCCGCAGGCGGTTGGAGCTGAATCCTCGGATAAAATCCGTCTCCCTGGACCGGATTGCGCCCCATACCTTGAGCATTCGAGTCGTTGAACGCGAACCGGTAGCACGCGTCCTCGCTGACCGCCTCACTCGCGATGGCAAACTCCAGCCCTATCCCTTCCTGATCGATGCCGAGGGATATGTCATGCTGCCTCTGGACCCGCGCGACCGGTCTGCTCCGCCCAGCCAGTCCGATCTCTTGCCGGTCCTGTCCCGTATCAACCCCAACATAGTCCAGCCTGGCCACCGCATCGACGCGGCTCAGGTCCAGGCCGCGCTCCACCTGATCACGGCGTTTGATGGTTCGCTCATGGCCGGCCTGGTGGAGATCGCCAGTATCGATGTCTCCGCGACCGATGTACTCACCCTGACTACCAGCGAAGGAAGCAGAGTCACTTTCGCCTTGGACGGATTGGATCAGCAGTTGCGCCGATGGCGCGAGATCTTTGATTGCAGTCGAAGGGCCGGCAAAGTCATCGCCACCCTCGATCTGGCGGTGGGCGACAGCATTCCGTGCTGCCTGCTGCAGGCAAGCACCCTTGTCCCCGAAGTCCACAGAATTCATAGACCCTTACACAACAGGAAACGACATGTTTGAGTCCTCCTCTATCCTCGTCGGACTGGAAATTGGCACCTCGAAAGTATGCGCGGTCGTCGGCGACCTTGGCGACGACGGTGCTCTGAACATCGTCGGTATTGGCCAGGCTCGCTCTCGCGGAGTTCGCAAGGGTGAGATCATCGACACGGCTCAGGCGGAGGAGGATGTCCGTCAGGCCATCGCCGAAGCGGAACAGATGGCCGATGTCGAGATTCGGAGCGTGCATCTGGGAGTAACCGGCGGTCATGTTCGCGGCTTCAACAACCGTGGCGTTCACCCAGTTGTCTCTTCCGATCGCGAGATCTCCGAGGAAGATGTTCAGGATGTCATTAAGAACGCCAAAGCCATCAATCTCCCCCCGCAGAACCATGTCATCCACGCCATTCGGCAGCACTTCCTGG
Source organism: Limisphaerales bacterium (assembly GCA_046703605.1). Taxonomy (GTDB): domain Bacteria; phylum Verrucomicrobiota; class Verrucomicrobiia; order Limisphaerales; family UBA8199; genus JAJYHY01. The sequence continues at coordinate 686 of JBJKSV010000039.1, read as the reverse complement.
TCGATGGCCAGGTTGGCATTGTCAATCCCGTTGGCATGCTCGGCGCCCGAGTCGAGGTGGACGTCCATGTCATCCACGGCAACTTCAATCGCTTGCAGAATGCGATCCGCACAGTCAAGGGCTTGCAGCTCGAGGTGGATGACATTGTTTTTACCGGCCTGGCCTCCTCACTGGCCGTGCTGAGCAACGAGCAAAAGGAACTGGGCGCGCTTGTCATCGATCTGGGCGGGGGAACCACCGAATACGTCGTCTATGGTAACGGCATCATCAAGCATACCGGCGTGCTGGCTGTGGGCGGCGACCATGTTACCAATGACCTTTCCTACGGCCTCAAGGTCTCGCTAGGCCGGGCTGAAAAACTCAAGATCGAGCATGGCTGCGCGTTAATGGACGAAGCCGTCAAGGGTCAAACCGCCACGCTTGCGAACGAGGTGGGCCGGCCCGGCAAGGTTATCAACCTCGAACATCTGCGACGGATTATGTCTCTCCGCGTCGAGGAGATCTTCCAGTTCGTCAAACAGGACCTCATCCGCGCCGGCGTCTCCAATTATCCCAGGGCGGGCGTCTTCCTGTGCGGCGGCGGCGCGCGCATTCCCGGCATCGAGGACTTGGCCCGGCAGGTCTTTCAGATGCCCGTCGCTCCAGGCCGGACCAATTCCATCAGCGGCCTCACCTCGGCCCTGGAC
>JBJKSV010000038.1:0-3993 GCA_046703605.1 Limisphaerales bacterium | reverse complement strand
GAACGTGCCAATGTGGATGGCCCGCGAGTCGAACCCGTGTTGAGCCGCCATCTGACGCAACCGCCCCAGGCTAAGCCTGTTCCAATAATAGTCTTCCACGGGAACCACGACGTGTTCGGCGATCTCGTCCACATTGAAGCATCCGATGCACAGGCCAAGCCGCGTGACGCGACAGAGCTCATCTATGGCGGCCTGAAGCCCCTCCAATGAAAGATGCTCCAACACGTCATGCAAGAAGCAGAGATCGTAAGAGGCATCTGACGCGTTGATGCTGAAGAGGTTGCCTTCCTGGAAGCGCGCATTCGGGAATAGCTCGCGCGCGTTCTCGACGTTTTTCCGGCAGAGGTCGAACCCGGTATAATCAACGAGCGGCGCGAGGCCGCCGGCATTCAAAAACCGGTAATCGTTCGCGGAGCCGCAGCCCGGCTCGAGCACACTCAATCGCGCTGGCGGCGCGGTATTGGTCCCGGCGCTTTCGTCCTGCGCTTTGACACTGTTGAGGGCGAGTGTCCTGCTCCAGAGCCGGCAGAAGGTGTTGAGAACCTCGCGGTCGGCGACCAAAAAGCCCTCGACATAGTTTGGCACGACAACGCCGCCAAGGTCCGCCGGCAAACCCTTGAAAGCGTTGAGGACAAACCGCGGCACCTCCATCCCTTCGGCATTATCCGCTCCAGTGCGCAGGGCATGAAGAACGGCGAGGGACTCGTCCTCGTCCGCCACGAAATGCATCAGCCAGTTCATCACTGCGGCAAACCGGCATTCTTCCTTCATGAGGGCCTGGAACCGGTCACCGGTCAAAGCGCGTATGAGGAAGTGGCGGGAGAGAACGCTTTGAACGTTGATACGTGGGTCCTCCACCCCGGCCACAAGGTAGTCCCGCAGCATCGCCGCGTCGTGCCGCAACCACGAGCGCGCCAGCTTCTCGGATTCCTGTTCAAGCGATTTGAGCATGGTCTAAGTATCGAGGAGAGGCTGGAGGCAATCAACTTTCGGACCGATGCGCATGAGATCTCATGCCGAGGAGGCGGGAGACTGGAAGAACCTTGGCGGATCCTCACCACAATGTGTTATATTCCTAAATTATTATATAACAATATTGTACTATCATTCGCCAAAATCCGTTAGGACTCCTTCTCCAGTTCCTGTTTGCATCCTTCCCATGATGAACAAGTCCCTCTTTGCCCTGAAGCTTAAAACGCTCACTCCAATCCTGCTCGGACTCCTGGCCGGCGCCAGCGCCCATGCCGTCTCGCATTACGGCTTCTTTGGCGCCTATGACGGCCCGAGCACGTGTGAGAAATGTCATCCCGGTAAGATCGATGAAGTCCTTGCCAGCGTCCATTACGCATGGCGAACACCCAATCCGAAGCTGGCCTATCCTGGAGCCGGCGCCCATGGAATGATTGACCGCTTTTGCGCTCTGGTGGGCAGCAGCGCCATGATCAACTATTACGGCGATTTTGGCGGCTATGACCGCTCCGCCGCATGTGGCAAATGCCACGTTGGAAGCACGCCCCCGTTCCCCGATCCGACCACCGGCCAATTCACACAAGCGCAGAAGGACGGCATTGATTGTCTAATTTGTCACGCCGCGAACGGACATTACGACATGAACGCTGACGGCATCTATGACAGACGGGATGAGAACGCGTCAAACCGGCTCTTGCTGACTAACTCCATTACAGGAAGGCGATACTGGTTCCAGGATCGTACGATGTGGGCGGCGCAGAGCGTGGGAGGACCGGTGAGCACCGCGGCATGTCTGCGGTGCCACGAACACGGCATGGGGGCGCCGGATTACAAACGCGGCACACCTTACGATGCCCAGCACGATGTTCACGCGGCCAGCGGGCTCCTATGCACAGGCTGCCACAAGGTCGAGCACCACCAGATTGCACGGGGTTCGCGGGTGTGCGACATGCATGGCTGGGAATTACAGGATGTGGAAGTGGATTGTGAGCAGTGCCACACCTCGACGCCGCATCCCTCCGCCGAGGCCGAGTACAATCAGCATGCGGCCTACATCGCCTGCGAGACCTGCCATATTCCATGGACATCGGGGGCGACCCGGCGGGTATGGGACTCGGTGCTTGGCGTGACGAATGGGCCGGAGGCCTCAATCCCGCAGTACAACGCCCCCGACCAGGCCTATGAACCCTACTCGGCCTATTCCGAGCCGGCCTACGGCGTGCGCCCCGTGTATCGGTGGTTTAACGGCGACGCCAGCATGCTGGCCGAACCGGCCAATGACCCGCTGAGTTGGGATTCCAAGTATGCGACCAAGTCGACGCCAGGAGCCAAAATTTATCCCTTAAGCCCGATCGTCAACGGCTGGATAGTGGATCGGCGCGGCGTACCCATGCTGGCTGGGTTTGACTCGAAATTCACGATGCTGGCGGCAATGGATGCGATGCGCGCGCCGCTCATCCGAATGGGGTTTCTCCGGCCAGCCGGTCTCAACGCGGTCGAGCGCCAGGCGCTGGCCCAATACCCCAACCTGCTGATCTTCGACACGGAGGATTATCTTAAGACCGGCGACGTGGCGGAATCGGTCGATGTCGGCATGGGGCGCATGGCTTTGCTCATGCAGGGCAACACGAATGCCTATACGATGCCCGCCCAGCAATTAGCCGCAATTGGAACGAACCTCTGGAGCGGTCAGGCCACGGGTTTGGACCTGCCAAACAACCCAATGAGCCCGACGTACGTCGCCGGGGGCGACCCGACTCAGGCCAGTGGCTCGTACATCAGTTTAAGCCACGCGATCAAGTCCGGCGCCGAGGCGCTGCACTGCGCCGATTGCCACAGCCCAGAGAGCGTGCTCGATTTTAAGGCCCTGGGCTACACGCCGGCACAAGCCGAGCATCTGGAGGGCCTAGTGAGAATTGTGGCGTGCGACAGGTCCGGGCAGGGGATGGTGCTGCGGTGGAACAGCGTGCCCGGGGTGAGTTATCAGATCTGGAGCTGCGGGGACCTGGGCACCTCGCAATGGACCGCTCTGGGGCCAGCCTGCACCGCCACCAACACCGTCACCGCTCTGGAGATCCCGGCCACTTCCACTCAACCGCAATATTTCCGCGTTGAGATGCTGCCGCAGTGAAGCAAGCGCGAGCCGCAAAGGACGGGCACCCGGCGCCGCCCTCGCAGAGTGCGTGCGGCCATTTTGCCTGGCGCAGGGGGGGCGGCGCCATCCGGCAGGCTGCTCATGAAAAGTGGGCGGCCTTCTGATCGAACTCCTTTTGGAGCCGAGAGCACATCAGCGCACACAAATCAGAGATGGACCGGTCAGCAATGAAGTAGAAGACATTGAGACCCGATTTCCGGCGCGCGACCATTCCCGCCTCGGCCAGGGCGGCGAGATGTTTGGAGACATTGGCCTGCTGGCCGCCCGTCGTTTCAATGAGTTGAGTTACGTTCTTCTCGCCGCTCTCCAAGGCTTGAAGCAGACGCAACCGCATGGGATTGGCCAGGATTTTGAATCGGCTGGCCACTATGTCCAGTGCCTGGGCGGACAGGGCCGGTCTGGTGTGCGTTTTCACAATACAGCAAAACCTAAAAGGGCGCAGGCAGGGCGACAAGGCGAATCCACGGAGCGCAGGGCAAAAATCCTCTCCCCGCGAGAATGAGGCCGTGGATTTAGAATTATTCGAAATATTGACACGCGGCAAGGGCAGGTTAAATTGAATGCCAGAATGAAAATGCTTGGCAGGAGCGTGGAGATAGACGCCAAGGAGTGGGTGGCGGGGTGCGCAAGGGCCTTGCTCCCCAGTCGCGCGGGCGGCAGAGGCGCGTTTCATCCCGCGGGCTTTTCCGTGCAATGACAGGCGCATGGGTGAGGTTGCGGTGAGAAGGCTGAAGATGAACCGGCTGAACGAGTGCCTGGCAAACGGCGGATTTCGTTTTACGCCGCAACGGGAGCGGGTTTATTCTGTGCTGCTGAAAAAGCGCGACCACCCGACGGCCGAAGAGGTGTTTATCCGGGCGAAGCAGGAG
>JBJKSV010000037.1:0-16166 GCA_046703605.1 Limisphaerales bacterium | reverse complement strand
GTATTGGGATGGCGTGGTCATCTCCAGGTGCGTCATCAATTCCTCGTGTAACGGACTGCGCCTGATCGGGCCGGCGGAGCACCTAATCGTTCATGGCTGCCTCTTCTATGGCCCGGGGCTTCGTCCCCACCGCACCTCAAAACGGACGAATATGCTCAGCGGCATCATCTTACAACCCGGCGCCTGGGACCGAACCCAGGGGCCGCTGGATGACGTGCTTATCGCCGATAACACGATGGCCAAGGTGGCCTCCCCCGTAACCATTTGGACCAAGCCGGGCAATCCAGTCGGGCGTATCACCATCGCCGGGTTGACGGCTACCGGCGTCTATCGCTCCGCCCTCTCGGTCGAGAGTTGGTCGGGCATGCCCATTTCCGACGTGGTGGTGCGCGACGCCAACATCGAGTTCGGCGGAGGCGGCAATGCCCAGCAAGCGACGCGACCTGTCAGAAGCCCGGGCGTCGATGCCCGCCCGCTCCCGGCCTGGGGCATTTACGCCCGAAACGTGCAACGCCTCACGCTGGAAGATATTCGCCTGGACCTTGCCAAAGATGATTTCCGGCCGGTGCTCATGGCCGATCGGGTTCAACACCTTGATATCGACAACGTCAGGTTCACACACATCGAGGGCGTCTCCAAGCCGATTGTTACAAACCAAGTGAGAGATCTGAAGAACAACTCCACAGACGATTAGAAATGGTGCTGGGCCTCTCAGCAAGGCCTCCGTCGCCGGACCGTTTCACCCCTTTTTCCGCGCGTCAAGGCGGCTCGGGGCCGCGTAGTTGGGCGCATTTGCCGTTGGTTCGGGGCGCGGGCCCCGGCTGCGGTGCCATTCGGCCGCGAATATTCCCCTCGGCTTTGAGGACGCTGGCCGCCACTTCGACCATGGTTTGGCGCCCCAAGAATTCCAACAGGACAGCCACTCGGTCCTTCGCCGGCATCACCCGGCTGACCACCGCGCTGAGCCCCTGAAAGGCGCCTTCGGCGATTTGCACCGTCTCCCCAGGAAGAAACTGCTCGACGACGACGCGCACCTCCTCGTCGCCCACCGTCGCACGCAGGTCCTCAATCGTCGCATCGGGGATTGTTGGCCATTTCTCGCCGAAATGCACTATGCCGCGCACTCCCGGGGCGTAATGGAATCTGCGCAACCCGCCGGCAAGGTCGAAGCGAGCAAACAGATAGCCTGGAAACAGCGCCTCCGTGAACCAGACCGGGCCGCGGCGCGTCGAGCGGCGAAACCGGATTCGCGGCAGATAGACCTCCACCTGCGCCTCGCCGCGCAAGTGAGCAGCGGCGATGTGCTCGTGCTTAGGTTGAGCGCGAACGCAGAACCAGGAAGGGGACTGCGTCGGCGGCCAGTTGGGGCGCGGGTCCACGGGTTAGTAATCTGTTTTCATGCCGGCTCAGGTTCGGCGGATTTCGGTTTCTTGTCACCACCCTTGGAATCGTTGGAGGGATAGGTTGCGTAATAATCCTTATACTTGTAATAGTAGTAGTAATCGACACTGGAGGCGGACACGGCGTTGAAGATGAGGCCCAGCACATCCACCTGCCTCTGGTAGAGCGACTCCAGCGCGGCCCGCGCCACTCGAGCCGAAGTATGTTCGGCCCGGATGACAAAAACCACCGCGCCTACCAGCGGCGCCAGGCTCGTCACGTCGTCCGCCGCCATGACCGGCACCGTGTCCAAAAGGACGAAATCGAACTTCGATTCGGCCTCCCTCAGAAAGCCCTCCAGGGTAGGCCCAAGAAACAGCTCGCCCGATTGCGCCGTGGCGCCGCCCCGCGGCAGCAGGAACAGATTGTCCACCGGCGTGGAGACCACGGCGTCGGGCCATTTAATACCTCGCGCCAGGACCTCCCTGAATCCCACCTCCTTCGCAACATCGAAGCGGCGATGCAGCGCGCCTTTGCGCAGGTCGGCGTCCACCAGCAGCACGCGTGAACCTGCGCGGGCAAGGGTGATGGCCAGGTTGGCCGCCGTGAGTGATTTGCCCTCGTTGGGTATGGCGCTGGTCAACAGGATGAGCTTTGGGCGCTCGGCTGAGTCCGCCATGAAGAGCAGTGAAGAGCGCAGGTTGCGATAGGCCTCGACGAAGCTGTGCCGCTCGTCTTCAGGCCGCACGAGGGCGATGCCGTCGTCGCCATTGCGAGCCTTTTCTCGTGGAATCTGCGCCAGCACCTCTTCATCAAAGATCTCGCGCAACTCCGAAAAGGATCCCAGCCGGTCATCAAAGCGATCCACGATCAGCAGCAACCCGATCGCGGCTGCAATCCCAATAAGCCCGCCAATCAGAAGCATCTTGTTCAGGCGCGCCCGGGCGGGGCTGCCGGCGGAGGCGTCCTGCATAATGGTAACGCTCTCCGGGGTGATGTCCTTGTTCATGTTGAGGGTTTGCTTTGCCATCAACATGCGGTCATAAAGGGATTGGATTTCCTGCGCCCGGGCTTGGAGTTGGCCGAAGGTAGTTGCCGCGCGGCTGTCCTTGAGCGCCTCGGCCTCCTGTTCCTTGATGCTCTTTTGCGTCTCGGTAATTTGATAAGCCAGGGCCTGTTTGCGACTGTCCAGTTGGTCCTGACAGTTCTTGCGGAAGACTTCCAAGAGTCTCTGCCACTGCTCGATTTGCTGGGTGAGCGCGATCATCTTTGGGTGAGCGGGCCTCAGAACGTGCGAAAGTTCCTTCTTCTCCGCCTCCAACAACACGATAGCCTCCCTGGCCTGGAGGTATTCGGCTTCCAAGGTCTCCATCCCGGGCTCGGCCGTTGGATTGTTGGTTTCGGTCATACCGCCATTCGCCTCTTCCTGGTGGCGTTCAATGTTTTGGTCCAGAGTGAGGTTCTCAAGCAACCCGTGTTCCAATTGGAGCGAGGCGAGCTTCTGCTTGAGGGTCACCAGGAATTGGGCCGCGGTATTGCCCTGTTGTTCGAGAAAGACGATGCTGTTGGTGGCCTGGAAATCGAGAATCGCGTTGTTGGCGTTGGTGGCGTCTTTCTGGAGATCCTCCAGCGACTCCGAGAGTCCGGCCACCGTCGTGTCCGAACTTTGGTCGCGCATCTGTTTCTTGAGCGCGGTGTATTGCTCCATTGCCGCCTGCAGGAATTGCTGGGTGGCATCGGGGTCCGGTCCGGTCGCCCGAAGCTGGAAGATAGTCGTGCGCGGCAGAACCGTCACGTTCATGCTAAGCTGCTTCGGATCCAGCTTGGGGAAACGCCCGCGGATGCTGTCCAAGGCGCGGCCCAGGACAACGTCACTTTGCATCAGGGCAGCCTGCGTCCCCAGGAAGTTGCTCAACTCCTCCGAATAGACCGAACTCTCCGGGATCGACACCTTAACCCCAACCACCATCTGGCCGTACGATTCGAATAAAGGCGGGCCAAAGTAGGAAATGGCGAACCCAACGCCCGCCCCTAGCGCCGCGCCCAGAAGCAGCACCCACCATTTGCTCAAGAGCAGCCGCCGGTAGCGATTGAATTTAATAAGGAAACGTGCCTTGGCGGCGGAACGACTGTGCGTGTGAACGCCATGGACGTGACCGCTATGCGTGTGAGGGGCCTCTTGGTCGCTCATAGTCTGCAATCAGCATTACAAATTGATCAGGCGCGCCGGAACGATCACTTCATCGTCGGGTTGCAGGACCACGTCTTCGTCGGTCTTGCCTTTCTCAAGTATGTCAACCATGTTCAGGTGAATTACCCGTTTCTCTTTGCTTTTAGCACTGGCTCGGATGACTCGCACATCCTTTTTGTTGGCAAAATCCGCGAATCCGCCCGCCATCAATATCGCCTTGCCGGCCGTGAGGTTTTGACCCACCGCCATATCGAGCGAGCCCTGGTTTCTGACCTGGCCCATGACATAGATACGTCCCAGGAACCGGTTGGCCTGGTCCACTGCCAGGCTCACCGTCGCATTATAATAGTAAGTCTTGTCGAGCTGCTTCTTGATGTCGTCCGCCAGCGCCTTGCAGGTCTTTCCCGCGGCTGGCACCCGCCCAATATATGGAATGTCCAGTTCCCCCGAGTCCGCCACCGTCAGGCTGATCGCCGGGTCATGGTCTTGCAGGATCTGAAAACTAACCTTGTCTCCCACTCGAAGCTTGTAAGAGTCGTCCAACTCGCGCGAGCCCGCTACAGTCGGGACTGTGCTAAAGAAATTTGTTGGGTTGACCAGCGAGGTAGCCGACAACAAGGGATTGACCAGGGTTGGCATCGGTTGGCTTGGAGGTCGAATCTGGCCTCGCACCGCCAGGCTCGTCGCCAGCATGAGCAGGCCGGTCGGCAAGATCAGCCGCCCCAAAAGCGTTGTCCCTCCGTCATGCCGCCGACGCCCCGCTCCAGTCTCGATGCGCGCTTTCGCGCCTGTTCCTAGTCCATTCATGATTCTTTCCAGGTGCTCAGAGCCTATCTTTATACCAAGTTCAAAACTGAAGGGAAGCATTCTTTGCTTCGATTTTGCACCATATTGCGCCCAACTTGGCCCTTGTCAGGACCGCTATCCAGCGGCACTATCGCCACATGTCCAAGAACTCCGAATCGCTTCCTGGCTCGGCGCATCCTTCGCGCCGTGATTTTCTCAAAACCAGTGTCGCCGCTGCCGCGGGATGGTGGGCCGCGCCGACCGAAGCCGCGGTGCAGACCGGCGCCGGCGACGCTCCCGGGTCGGTCTGGGAGCGCCCCCCCAAGCAACGCGGCAACGGCCTCAATTTAATTGTGCTGGTGAGCGACACCTTCCGACGCGACAACCTCGAGTGCTATGGCAGCCAATGGGTCCAATGCCCGCGCCTAAACCGCTTTGCCCGCGAGTCCGTCATCTTTGACGATTTCTATCCGGAGGGGATGCCGACCATAGTCATCCGGCGCACGCTCTATACCGGTCGGCGGGTAATTCCCTGCTACTATTTTCCGCAGCACGAACCGGTGCAGTTGCCTGGATGGCATCCGCTCTATTTCGAGGATGTCACCCTCTCGGAGACGCTGATGATGGCCGGCAATCTGACGACCCTCATCGCCGACCTGCCCCACTTCTTCAGGCCGGGCCGCAATTTCCATCGCGGCTTTAACGTGTTCAATTGGGAGCGAGGGCAGGAATTCGATTTCTACGGCACTTCTCCACATGAATTGCTCGATGTGAGCGGCGTGGTTTCCGAGGCCTATTTGAAGCGGTTTCCCGGACTGCACGCCTTTCTGAGCCAGTATTTGGCCAATCGCGCCCGGTGGAAGAAGCGAGGCGAATCGCTCGTCCAGATTGTTTCGGAAAATGCCATGGCGTGGCTGCGGGAGAACAGCGGCCAGAAGCCGTTTTACTTGCAGGTGGAGGCATTTGACCCGCACGAACCTTGGGACCCGCCCGCCCGGTTTTTGGAAAAGTACATGCCCAAGGCGCGTGGCCCCAGCTATGTCGAACCGCCCTATGCCACCGTGCGGCTGCCTGAACCGATCAAGGAGCGATTTCGGGCCAATTACGCGGGCGAGGCCAGTTGCGTCGATTACTGGTTCGGCAAGGTGCTCGAGACCATCGAGGACCTCGGCCTGATGGAAAACTCCATCGTCGTGTTCCTGTCCGATCACGGCGCCATGCTGGGCGAGCAGGGGCAATTTGTGAAGGGACCCGACAAACTGCGCGGACAGGTGACACACATTCCGCTGCTGGTCCGCTTGCCGGACAAGCGTTACGCGGGGCAGCACGTCAGTGGCTTTGTCCAGATGCCCGATATAATGCCGACTTTGCTGGGTCTGATGGGGTTGAAACCCCCTTCGCGCGTCACCGGAAGTGATTTTTGGCCGCTGGTGACGGGCGAGACCAGAAGCCTGCGCGATTCGGTGGTCCAGACTTATGGCTGGGTGGGAGCGGTCCGCACGCACGAATGGAATTACAGCCAGGTCTGGAATCCGAAAGTCAAGGGCGCCACCTATCGCCCGCAGCTCTATAACCTCGAGGACGACCCGGAGGAATTGAACAATGTCATCGACCGTCACCCGGACGTGGCAAAGCAGCTATCCAAACTGATGCGGGAATACATCGCCTCCGGCCAGGGAATGACACTGGGCAGTTTTAATGGTCGTCCCGAGGTCCACATCGGCGATACCTATATCAGCCGTCCGAATTGAACCCGGCGTTGGCCGGTCCAGACTGTAATGTCCTCGGCGCCGAACCAGCGCATTGCGCCGCGTTTCGCATTAGGCTCTGCGCATTCGCCATTTCTCCTTCGCGGCTCAGCGTTGCGGCCTATGGCGGATGCCCAATGCCTAATGAACCATGCGCAATGCTGCGCGGTGTTGCTCTCTACGGGTTGAGGACGGGCTCTCCGTCAGATCGGAGCAGAAGGCGCAATGGGCGCAGGCAAAGGCCAACCCCCAGCGGATGGCGCGGTCTGAATCCAGGGAGCCGCCCCGCTCCAACGCTCAAGCTCCGCCGTGAGCTTCTCGACCGGGAGGCCCACCACGTTCGAATAAGAGCCGAGGATCTGCTCCACAATCGTGTCTCCGTGCTCCTGAATGGCGTACGCCCCTGCCTTGTCCAGTGGATCGACCTCGTTGAGGTAGCGCCGGATGGCAACTGCGTCCAGGGACCTAAGTCTGACCTGGGTCGTATCGGCGAAAACCTTTTGAGAGTGCGGCCGCAGACGGAGGAGGCAGACGGCCGTAATCACAGTATGTGCGCGGCCCGAGAGCATTTCGAGCATGCGGTAAGCCTCCTCCAGGCTGGCAGGTTTCCCCAGTATGCGGGACTCGATACAGACGAGTGTGTCCGCGCCCAAAACGAGTGATTGTGGACTCTTTTTTGCAATGGAGCGGGCCTTGCGATAGGCGTTGATCTGAGCCAGTTCTTGCGCCGTCAACTGGTCATGATGAATTTCGGGGATCGAGCTGGGGATGACCTTAAAATCAATCCCCATTTCGCGGAGCAACTGGGCTCGCCGAGGCGAACCGGAGGCCAGAACCAGGGGTGGCAGGCTTTTCGATAAATCTCGCATGCTACAATATAGGCCCAACATTGCTTGAGTCGAGGATTTACCGATGACAAACAGATCCGCGGCGAGGGGGAAGCGCTTTGCAGTTAAAGCGCGCGCAGCGGCATTGTCATGAGGCATTGGCAATGCCACACGCCCAATGCCCCATGCTCAATAAGCCTGGAAGAGCGATCCGCTGTCCCGCCCCGCTAGCAGCAGCCCTCAGGCCGGAGCAAGAGGGTCTGAGGTCCCCTCGCTAGTTCTTGGCGAGGGCTGCGGACACGGCCTCTTCCAGGTCCGGGCCGCGGAGGTCTTTGCCGATGATCTTGCCCTGGCCATCGAGAAGGAAGGTAGCCGGGATGCTTTTGACCCCGTACTTCTCCGCCAATTTGTTATTCCAGCCCTTCCCGTCAAAATATTGCTGCCAGGTCATCCCTTGCTGTTTGGTGAAGGTCGTGAGCTTATCCTTCTCTTGATCGAGGCTGATGCCCACGATTTCGAAGCCGTTCGCATGATGCTTCTTGTAGGTTGCCAGGACGTTGGGCAACTCAGCGCGGCAGGGTGGGCACCACGTCGCCCAAAAGTCCACCAGAACGACTTTGCCCTTGTATTTCGAAATGGACAGCGGTTTGCCCTCGACATCCTGTTCGGCGAAATCGGGAAACTTCGCCCCCTTGACGAGCTTGGCCTGGATGGCCTTAGCCTCCTCTTGCTCCTTGAGCATGGTCAAAATATGGTCGGCATTCTGGCCCATCTCCGTTTGGGGGAAATCGGTCTTCAGTTGCTCCACGAGTTTAGTGGCCTTTTCCGGTTGGTCGAACACCTGCAGGTAGAGCATGGCCTTCATGAAAAGCACCCGCGCCACCGCCTCGGTCTTCTCGCCTTTGTGTTCAGCCAGGACCTTGTCGAACTGCTTGAGTTCGGGGCCGAGGTCGGCCTCGGTGCGCTTGCCCTCTTTGAGCTTGGTATTGACTTTGGTGACAAGGTCCTTCAGCTCGGTGGAAGCGTCCGGCTTTTCACCGGCCAGGGCTTGAGCGGATGGAACGGCGATTGAGAGGGCAGTGAGCAGGGCCAGGAGTTTGATTTTCATAGCGGCGTGGAATTGTTACTCTGCGGCTAAACGATTTTCGGCCAAATTAGGCCCAAGTTCGCCGCGTTGTCAAATTCATTAGCGGATTTTTGCCCACGTATCTCTCAGTGTAATGGTGCGGTTGAAAATGAGCCTCCCCGCCGCAGCATCGCGGTCAAGCGCAAAATAGGCCAACCGCTCGAACTGGTAACAATGGCCGGCTTGTGCCTCCTTCAGACCAGGCTCGCACTTCGCAGTAATGATCTCGAGCGAGTGCGGATTCAAATTCTTTTTGAAATCGCCTCCGGCATCCGGCTCGGCGGCCGTGAAGAGCCGGTCGTAGAGCCGCACTTCGGCATCGACAGCATCCGGAAGGCTCACCCAGTGGAGAGTGCCCTTGACCTTGCGGTTGGCGGTGGGACCGCCGCTCTTGCTGTCCAGGTCGGCGGTGCAGCGCAACTCGACAACCTCGCCGGCGGCATCCTTGACGACCTCGTCGCATCGAATGATATACGCATATTTGAGCCGGACTTCGCCTCCGGGCCGCAGCCGGAAAAATTTCGGCGGTGGATTCTCCATGAAATCGTCGCGCTCGATGAATAGGTCCCGGCTGAAGGGAACCTTGCGCGTGCCCGCCTGGGGGTCTTCCGGATTGTTAACTGCCTCCAACTCCTCCGATTTGCCTTCGGGATAGTTCGTGATGACAATCCTGACGGGGCGCAGAACCGCCATCCGGCGCAGGGCGATTCTGTTCAATTCATCGCGGATGGCGTGCTCGTACACCGCGATGTCGGTCACCGAATTGTATTTGGTCACGCCCACGCCGATGGCGAATCGGCGGAGAGCGCTGGCGGGCACGCCGCGGCGGCGAATGCCGGAAATGGTCGGCATGCGTGGGTCATCCCAGCCGGTGACGACCTTGTCGTTCACTAGCTCGATGAGCTTGCGCTTGGAAACGATCATGTAGCTGGGGATCAACTTGGCAAACTCATATTGGCGGGGCAAGGGACGCGCCAGATCGAGGCTTTCGAGAATCCAGTCATAGAGAGGCCGGTGGACCTCAAACTCGAGGGTGCATATCGAGTGGGTTATCCCTTCGATGTAATCGCTGAGGCAATGCGCGAAATCATACATCGGGTAAATGCACCATTTGCTGCCGGTGTGATGGTGGTCGGCGTGCCGGATACGGTAGAGGACCGGATCGCGCAGCCAGATGTTGGGAGAAGCCATGTCGATTTTGGCGCGGAGCGTGCGCGCGCCGTCAGGGAACTCTCCGGCGCGCATCCGCGCAAACAGGTCGAGGCTTTCCTCGATCGAGCGGTTCCGCCACGGGCTTTCTCTTCCAGGCCGATCCGGCGCGCCACGGTAGGCGTCGGTGTCCTCCGGTGAGAGGTCGCAAACATAAGCCAGCCCCTTTCTGACTAGGCGCAAGGCGTATTCGTGGAGTTGATCGAAATAATCGGAGGCATAGAACGGTTCAAGATGAGCCAGAGAAGCCGCCGGAGCGGATGCTGGTTTAACGGGCGACAGGAGGAAGTCCTTCTTTCCCTCCACATCGATGGTCTCGGGCGCCGCCCCCTTGGCCTTGAGGCCCAAGCGGTCATCGGCCCAACCGCCGATCAGCCACCGAACGTCCTCGACTATCGAATCGACATACTCCACCTCCTCCTTTGTCGGATTGGTGTCGTCCATTCGCAGGTTGCAAATGCCGCCAAACTCCCGCGCAATGCCGAAATTGAGGCAGATCGATTTGGCATGGCCGATGTGAAGATAGCCGTTCGGCTCCGGCGGGAAGCGGGTGTGGATCTGCGGATAGCGCTTCTCGGCGACGTGTTTGGCAACGATGTCGCGAATGAAATCCGAAGGCGGTGGTTCCGCGGCCGTCGTGGCGCCGGGCGTTACCATCGTCCCTGTTGTCGGGGTTGTCATGTCAGTCTTTTCTTCCAACTTAGTGGCGCTAGCGGTGGGAAACAAGCGCGGTTCCAAGTGAGCCAGCAGAATTTGCTGGCTTGAAGTCGTGTCTGTAGATAATAATGCTGAAAATCGATCTATGAAAAAGAACCCCTTATACGACTCCCTCCCGCGGGAGGGAAGAAACTCAACCCGGAAAAACTGCTCCAGCCGAGGCCCCCTCGGCATTTGGATGCCGGCGCTGAAAACCTGGCTCTGCCTGATGTTGCTGACGGTCGTCTCGGCAGCGAGCCTTTCGGCGGCCGCAATCAAGACGCTCCTCATTCGAGGGCAAAGCAATGCGGCCCATGATATGATGGGCGGGTCAATCGAGCTAAAGAACATACTTGAGAGATCAGGTCTCTTTACCGTCGAAATTGCCACTACGCCCCCCAAAGGTCATGACATGAGTGGCTTTCGACCTGATTTTGCCGCCTACGACCTGGTGGTGGTGAACTACGACGGGGACCGTTGGCCCGCGGATACCGAGGCCGCCTTCGAAAAATACATGCGCAACGGCGGCGGCCTGGTGGTGGTTCATTCGGCCGACAACGCCTTTGCCGGATGGGAGGCATTCAATGAAATGATCGGAGTGGGTGGATGGGGTGGACGCACTGCCAAATCAGGCCCCTGCCTTCGGTTGCGCGATGGGAAATGGGTGCGCCTGGAGGTCCCGGGGCCCGGCGGCAGCCATGGCAGACCACGCCCTTACGTGGTGACGACCCGGGCGCCCGAGCACCCGATCATGCAAGGCCTGCCAACCCAATGGCTGCATGTCTCCGATGAGCTCTATGATCGGTTGCGCGGCCCCGCCAGGAATCTCACCGTGCTCGCCTCGGCCATGACCGACCCGAAAACCGGTGGATCGGGCGAAGAGGAACCCGTGCTCATGGCGATAACCTATGGCCGCGGGCGCATTTTCCATTCGACGATGGGCCACAGCGTTCGTCAGATGAAATGCGTGGGCTTCATCGTGACTCTGCAGCGGGGGGCTGAATGGGCCGCCACAGGTAAAGTAACCCAAAAAGTGCCCGACGACTTCCCCTCAGCAACCGAGTCGCGGAGCCGGCCCTGACCTCAGCAGCCGGCTGGCGGTGCCGTCGGCTCCACGCTCCTGAAACCGGGTGACCTATTGGCGCCGGAATATGTCACACGCGGCGTGCAGTCCTCTGCGCGCCACCGTGCGCACAACCCGCAGCATCCCGAGGCATTGCGGCGCGCAGGAGACTGCGCGCCCTGCCTATAGAAGAACCTTCAATTTGATCGTTCCCATCATATCTGAACTGGTTCCGGCTCTGCTCTGTCCATATAACCGGTAAATGAGAATCGTTTGTTCGTTTTGTGTCCTGCTGCTGACGGCAGGGGCCGGTTTTGCCTCTTCCAACCCGGGGGATGAGGTCGTGGTGGTGTATAATAAGCGGCTGCGCCAATCCAAGGAGATTGCCGAGCATTACGCGGCGATGCGTCATGTGCCTCCATCGCAAGTGTTTGGCTTCTCGATGACCACCAGCCCGGAAATGTCCCGCGCTCAATTCCACGACTCCTTGGAGCAGCCGCTGGCGAACAAGCTCGAGAAGAAGGGTCTCTGGAAAATCGGCCTCAGACCGGTCCCCGCCATCGGCGATCAGCCTGCCCGCTCCGAGCCGATCGTTGTCAGCTCCAAAATCCGCTATGCGGTGCTCTGTTACGGCGTGCCCTACAAGATCGCCCCCGACCTTACCCTCAAGCAACCCGGCGAGGACAAGCTGCGCCCGGAGTTGCGACGCAACGAAGCCGCGGTCGATAGCGAGCTGGCTTTGCTGCCGCTCATGGAACGGCATTTGCCGTTGGACGGCCCCCTGCGCATCCCGGTCTATAATGTCACCAACGCAGCTGCCATCGATCCGACCAACGGCGTGCTCATGGTCGCCCGGCTCGACGGCCCCAGTGCCGGCATCGCCGATCACCTCGTGGACAAGGCCATCGAAGCCGAAACCCGGGGCTTGTGGGGGCGAGCCTACTTCGACCTTCGAGACACCACGGCCCCCGGCTATAAAGCAGGCGACGACATGCTCCGGAACGCCTCCGCTGTCTGCCAGAAGCTCGGATTCGAAACGACCATCGATAACCACCCGGCCACGTTCCGTGCCGGCTTCCCGATGAGCAGTATCGCTTTCTATGCCGGCTGGTATGACGAAAATGTCTCCGGCCCGTTTACGCGTCCCAAGGTCGAGTTCATGCCCGGGGCCTTCGCCTACCATCTTCATTCCTTCAGCGCCGCTGACCTGCGCAGCACCAACCACAATTGGGTCGGCCCCCTTTTGGCCAAAGGCGCCACCGTCTCCATGGGCTGCGTCTTTGAACCGTATTTGGGCGGAACTCCTGACATCGCCTCCTTCACCGTGCGCTTTCTTTATAGTGGTTTCAGCTTTGGAGAAGCCGCTTACGCCGACCAAAGGGTGTTGTCCTGGCAAACCACCGTCGTGGGCGATCCCCTCTACCGGCCTTTTGGCCGGAACCTGGACAAGCTCACCAAACGACTCCAGCAGCGGCACGACCCTTTCCTCCAATGGGCGTACCTGCGTCTGCTTGACCTCAACTTGGCCGCCGGCAAGCCGGAAACCGAAGCCGCATCCATCCTCGAACAGTTGCCGCTGACCAAGACCAGCCCCATCCTTTCTGAAAAACTTGGCGACATCTATGAATCCCTCGGCAAACCTTCTTCCGCGGCCGACCTCTTCCTGCAAGCCCTCAAACTCGGCCCTTCCCCCGAGCAGCGCCTTCGCCTGAGGCTCACCCTCGGCAGCAAGCTCCCTCCTCTGAACCGTACGGCTGAGGCTTACGACCAGTACCAGGACGTGCTAAAGGAAATGCCCGATTACCCGGACAAGCTCCCCATCTACAAACGCCTCCTGTTTCTGGCCCAAGCCCTCCATAGAGACGCGGATATAGCTCAATACCAGGCCAAGATCGAGCAGCTCGCCTTTCATAAGGGTTCATAGGGCTTGCTTTTCTCCAAGTTGCTGGCACATTATCCGGCTCGATTCGCAAACGGGGGAGAACTACCTTACTATGCGGCTATCGAGCCAGAATCAGTTAGACATGCAGCATATACGCAACATCGCCATCATCGCCCACGTCGATCACGGCAAAACGACACTCGTGGATTGCTTACTGAAGCAGTCCGGGACGTTCCGCGCCAATCAGGCCATTGCCGCCGAAGAGCGGATCATGGACTCCATGGACCTGGAGCGGGAGAAGGGCATTACGATCAAGGCCAAGAACGCCGCTTTCAAGTATAAAGATTTCCACATTAATATCGTTGACACCCCGGGCCACGCCGATTTCGGGGGTGAAGTCGAGCGTATCATGAACATGATTGACGGCGTGTTGCTGGTGGTGGATGCCGCGGAGGGTCCCCAGGCCCAAACCCGGTTTGTGTTGCGCAAGGCCTTGGAGGCGGGCGCTAAACCGGTTGTCGTCATCAACAAGATCGACCGGGAAAACGCCAATCCTCATAAGGTGCTCGATCAGGTTTGGGACCTGTTCGTCTCGCTGCACGCCACCGACGAGCAATTGGATTTCCCTGTTATTTATGCCAGCGCCAAGGACGGCTACGCGACCACCGACCTCAAGCAGCCTAGCGGTTCGATGGAACCTCTTTTTGAGGTGATTATTAACCAGATTCCTCCCCCGCGCGCCCATGCCGGCGAGGAATTCAAGCTCCTGGTCGCCAACCTGGATTATTCGGATTACCTGGGCCGAATCGCCTTCGGTAAGATACACAGCGGCAAGGTCCAGGTCGGTGACACCGCCGCCTGCATCCATGGGGACAGGCACACCAGCACCGGCAAGATTACCGCCATCTTCCATTTCGAGGGCCTCAAGCGAATCCAGATCCAGGAAGCTCATGCCGGCGATGTCGTCGGATTAACCGGCTTTGACGATGTGTTTATCGGTGAGACTATCACCGACCAGCCAGAGCGCGAACCGCTCCCCTTTGTGCCCATCGACCCGCCCACGATCCAAATGCAGTTCGCCGTCAATGACGGCCCGCTCGGCGGCCAGGAAGGGCGGCTTGTGACCGCACGCCATATTTGGGAGCGCCTGGTCAAGGAAGTCCGGACCAACGTGGCCCTTCGCATCGAGCAGACGGACGCGCCAAACATCTTCAACGTGAGCGGGCGCGGCGAGATGCAGATCGCCATCCTGGTCGAGCAGATGCGCCGCGAAGGCTACGAAGTCCTGGTCTCCCGCCCTGAGGTCATCTACCGAAAGGACGACCTGGGCAACCTCATGGAGCCAATCGAGCGGCTCTTCCTGGAAATCCCCAAGGACAGCATGGGCGCCGTCCTCGAAAATCTCGCCGGCCGCAAGGCCGACATCACCGACATGAGCCACCACGGCGACCAGGTCAGCATCGAAGCCCTCTTGCCGATGCGCGGCCTCATCGGCTTTGAGACCGACCTGGTCAACCAAACCCGCGGCCTGGGAGTCATGAGCCACCTCTTTCACGAATACGGGCCAGACCGTGGCGAAATTGCCGCCCGCAAGAACGGTTCCCTCGTCAGCATGGAAGACGGTGAGGCGACTGCCTATGCGCTGAACATGATCCAGGAGCGGGGACGGCTCATGGTCGAGCCGGGTGACAGAATCTACCAGGGCATGATTGTGGGTGAAAACGCCCGCGAAAACGACATCCCTGTCAACCCCTGCAAAATCAAGCACCTCACCAATATGCGCTCCCAAGGCGAGGGCAAGGGCATCCAATTGGAACCGCCTCTGCGTCTCTCCCTCGAACGCGCCCTCGAGTACATCGGGCCGGATGAATACGTCGAGGCCACGCCCAAGCACCTTCGGCTGCGCAAGCGCATCCTCAACGAGACTCAGCGCAAACGCGCCGCTCAGAGCCGCATCATTAAGGTGGCGGCGGCCTGAGAAATCCGAGGCTGGAGCGCCTGAATCTCAAAACCCCTCATAAGCAAGTCGGTTTTGCTGCGCGCGCAAACAGGGCGAAGCAGTGTGGAACTGCGTCCTGGTGGCGGGTCGAGCGACATTTCATTGGGCAGCCGCTTCGGCGTTGCCCAATGACGTTGAGCAATGATCAATGACCAATGCCTAATGGGAAATGTCGCTGGGCCTGCCTGCAGGCGCCCGGGCTTCCGCAGGTTCTTTCTCCGCCAGGACGCGCTCGAAGGCCTCCGGCCCGATCCGCCACGAACCCCAAAACGGGTTGTCCAGGTCCGCAACCAAAAAGAGGATGAACGCAATCGAGACGGCCAAGGCCACAGTCATGATAGCGTGCGCCAGAAACGACTCCAGACCGAAAAGCCACATCGAGCCGACTACCAGCCCGCCATTGGTGAAAAGCAGCACCCACAAGCTCCGCGGCACGCGCAACAAACTGTAATACAGGCGGTGGCTTCGGGCATCACTCAGGTCATTGAACCGGCCCATGACCTCGGCGTAGAGCACCTCTTCACGCCGGGTGCAGACTTCAATGCCTTGCAGGGTCTGCCAGATCTCTTCCAGCGCCAACTCGGCCTCCCGGCTCGGATGTCTTCGTGCCATCGCCGCCCATTCCTGGTCCGCGACCGTACGCCCGTAGGCTTGGGCGCAGTCCCGTGCCCGCTCGGTGCCGGGCAGGGCCTTGAGCGTTCGATACAGATCGGACAGTTCGTTCGCCTCAGCCTCCACGGCGCTGCGGGCATCATTATGCTGCTGCCAGACCACGAAGACGACAAACGCCAGAAGCACCGCGTAAATAGTCCCGATCGTTTGGAGATAGTTTCCGGCAACGTCGTTGTTGGCCCGCAGCCAGGAAAGCGGGGCCAGATGTCTCGTCAACATCAAGCCGAGCAGGGAACTGGCCATGCTCGCCGCCAGGCTCAAAAGCAGGCGAAACGGGGGATTATGTTTGTGCGCTACCATCCGCGGCATTCACGCAACCGCGCGTGTTGGCCGCAACTCTGATGAGCCGGCATAGCTGTGTCAAGCCTCTGATCTCTGGGAGACTGGGTGTGGAAACGGCCTCGCGCATCTCCGGCTGGCGCTCCGATGATCTGGTCTTATCAGGGAGCCGTGGTCTCGGTCGTTGGTGAACCCCGGATGATATCCGGGACAAAACTTCCCATGATCCGCTCTCGCCCCCTCTTGCGCCGGACCCCGAACAGGCCGATGTTGTTGTATGAGCAACATGCTTGTGGCGCTCTTCAGCA
>JBJKSV010000036.1:0-2912 GCA_046703605.1 Limisphaerales bacterium | reverse complement strand
GTCGAACCCTGGCCCGAACCCGTCAACGGCTCCGTCCTCCTCGACTCCCTCCGCGCCCAACTCTGCCGCTTCGTCGTCTTCCCCAAATGGGCCGCCGAAACGTTGGCGCTCTGGATCCTCCACACCTGCGCCTTCCATCTCCGCGCCAAGTGCGGACGCCACCTGCCGCCCCTCGACCCCAAATCCTCTACCCATTGGCTCCCTCGCTATCCCTGAACTCAGACCCGATCTCACTAGGCCCCAATATCTCCTACCACGAACACAACATCGACACCCTATAGGTATCGACACTCTATAGGTATGGACACTCTATAGGTATCGACACTCTATAGCTAGGGCGCGCAGTCCCCTGCGCGCCGCAGTACCTCAGGATGCCACCAACGGCCCGGACGCGGCCCGCAGAGGACTGCGCGCCCTGCCCCCGTATGAAAAACCCACACCCGGCCCGCCCAGGCGCCAACGCCTTTTGTTACGGTTCCCCTCAATTTGTGACGCTTTTGTGACGCCTTTGTGACGGTTCTAATTTGCCTAAGCCCCTGACTATCAACATTTGTTACGTTGTGACGGTTCGTAGCGGGTACATATACTCTCCCCCCCTCCCCACTGCCATTGAATTAAGCAAAGGACCTAGGCCACCTTGCTCATGCTCATGATCTTGCTCCCCCAGAGCGACTTAGAGAGCAAGAGCCAGAGCAAGAGCATGAGCAAGAGACAGGGAATCCTACTTAATTCAAAGTGGAGTTGGTCGCCGGGGGCGGTGGCCACGTTCAGGCCGGAAGATGAAGCCCGTTAGACTGCGGTTGATGCGAACCGGTTATTGCGCCGCCCGCTGGTGGACCGTATTATAGGTCCATGGCATCGGTCACCATTGAATTGCCCCCGCCCGAGGCTCAGACCCGGTTCAATCTGCGCCGCTGGACCGAAGTGCTGGCCGACCCCGAACTCGCCAAAGTTGAAGGCCGCATCGAAACCGACCGTCACGGCCACGTTATGATGTTCCCTCCTCCTGCGCCCTCTCACGGAAGCTTCCAATCGGAGATCGCCTATCTTCTGCGCACCCTGATGCGCGGCGGGCGCGTCTTGACCGAGTGCCCGATTTCGACCGCGGACGGCGTGAAGGCCGCCGACGTGGCGTGGGTCTCGGCAAAGACGCTGCGCGCGCTTGGCAAACGTCCGTTCTTTCAGCGGGCGCCTGAAATCTGCGTGGAAGTGCTCTCTCCGAGCAACACGGAGCCTGAAATGCGGGAGAAAATGGCCCTCTATTTTGACGCCGGCGCGGAGGAGGTCTGGTTCTGTGCGGCCTCGGACGTCATACGGTTTGTGGCCCGAGAGGCCGCACGACCGATCAAGAAATCATCGCTCTGCCCGGCGTTTCCGAACAAGGTGCGGCTCGCCTAATCGGGCGAGGCAGGCTTCTCGCTCTGGATCCTGCTCTCAATCCCTGACGGCGAGCAAGAGCAAGACCATGATCAAGGGCAAGAACACGACCCGACCTCGAACTCATTCGAGCTTGGTCCCCGTGGTGCGAGTTCCACCGTCCTCGAGGACAATGACCTTGCCATCAAACGCCGCGGCGACCTTCTGGCCCGGCTCGACGGTGAGCACCTCCGGTTCGCGCCAGTCCCCGTCGAGCAACCGTTGGAACAGCCCCAGATCCCCCTCCACCTCGACGAACTCCCAGCCGTGGTCTCCGCAAATGCCTTGCACCTGCTCGCGCAGCTTAAGAATTCTGGTGAACGGATAATCGATTAGAACCCCCCGGGTGTAGTTGGCGCTCCATTCGCCCATCGCTTCGACCAAATAGCGCGCCTTCTCTTCCCCATATTTCCTGACCCAATGATCGTAGGCGGCGCCCGAGCCGGCTTGGGAGCGGATTGGAGAAAAGGCCGCGAAACCTCCAGTGCCGTCCAATTGCCGGCGCTGGGCGCATTCCAGCCAACCGGAGGTAAAGTAATACGTCCCCGGATTGGACTCGAAGAATTCCTGGTATCGCTCTTTGGATCCGAGGAAGAACGTGATGCAGTCATGGGCGCGGGGGATAACCAGGCGCGTGTGAGCCGTGGTCAGGCCGGCCAGGATGTTGCTGCACAGGCCGTAGCCGAGCACGATGGCATCATACTTTCCACACGGGACCGCATTGATGCGCTTCTGCACCTCGGTCCGTCCGATGCCGGGAGTATCGTGATACCCCTGCGTAAGAAACTCCAGATCCACCAGGTTCCGCGCCCGAGCTGCGGCATAGCAGAACTCGCGCAATGCGACCTCGCAGGCAATGACTTTGAGGAACATGCCGTGGCGGCTCCGTTACGCCCCAAATGCGGCCACGGACACCTTGGGTTCGCGAGCGGCATGGCGCGCCGCGAGACGAGAGTCGTTCTTGAGCGGAAGAGCGCAAGTCACAATCGTGCCGTTCTTTTGCTGGGGCTTGATCTCCAGTGAAGCGCCAATGGTGCTGGCGCGATAATTCATGATGCGCAAGCCCATCCGGGTCTTGGAGGCCTCTGGCTGGGAAAATGGAATGCCGTCGTTCTTGATGGTGAGGAGGACGTGGTTGTTGCCGCCAGCCAAGGTGATGGACACACGGCTGGCCTTTCCGTGTTTGATGGCATTGCTGATAGCCTCCTGGGCGATCTTGTGGAGCTGAAACCGGGTGTTGGCTGGCAAATCCGGCAGGTGGCCTTTTAAGGCAAATCCACAAGGGATGGCGAACATGGCCCTTACGTTCTGGGCCAATGCCTTAATCGATGAAGCCAGGTTGTCGCCCTGGGCGCTGAGCGAACTGAATTGGTGCGCCAGGTTGTGCGTATGGCAAATGACCTCTTCGACGAGATGCTGGATTTTTTGGGCTTCGGGGGCGTAGGCGTGCCCTTCAGTGAGGAGCTTCTGCTGGAGGCCCTTGACCATCAGGGACA
>JBJKSV010000035.1:0-7239 GCA_046703605.1 Limisphaerales bacterium | reverse complement strand
CTTGCAAGCGGCTGGGAGTCGAACCTTATGCGTACCTCCACAACATCCTCCGGCGGCTGCCCACCCATCTGAACAAGGACATCTGGCAACTCACGCCCAGGGGCTGGGGCGGGGCCTAGTGAGATCGGGTCTGAGTTCAGGGATAGGGAGGGAGCCAATGGGTTGGGGGGATTTCAGAGGAAGGCGTGGGATTTGTGATTTGGGATTTGGCGGGGCGGTCGGGAGGTTCGGGCTGGGGATGGGTCTCGAGTGGGATTTCAGATTTGAGATTTGAGATTTCAGATTCCGGACCTGGGACTTGGGATTTCAGCTTTGAGATTTCAGATTCCAGACTGAGGGTTGTCGCCCCTCTGGGCCGGCTCCCGGGCGAGCGGCGCCCATGCGCCGGGCGCTTTAGGCTCGATTCCTGCGCCGCGACACTCTTCGCGCCCTGGCCTGCCCTCGCAGGGCGCCCCGCCGGGCAAAAACTGCCGCTGACAAAGCGGCTGACGCCCAAGCCCGCGCTTGATAACCTCGGCACATCCTTGGTGAGCCCAAAAACCAATTCTCCCTCACCCGCGTAGCGCTCAGTACCGGCGAACGCGCGAAAAGCAATTTCTCATCAGTGTTTTTTATCAGTCCAACATTGTGTGACAAAACGGAGGCCGCTTTTACGCCAAATGGGTGACTTCATCGACTATTGATAATGACGCCTACTTGTCACTGCAGTGTTTGGGATCGGATCTTCGCCACTCCGACAACCAGAACAAGCCCAAGCACGGCGATAGCGCCAGTTAGCTTCGGCTCTGGCACGGCTGAGACCCCCACCGTGAGATTGTTCATATTCGGCCACTCACCGCCTGCGAGGTTTTCGTCTTTGATCTCCATCCAGCTCAGCGGAGCGCTCGCTATGAAGCCTGTGAAAGTCGTTGCGGTCGGGTTTGATACAGTTTTCACGGTTCCATCGCTGAGCGTGAATGTCAGGTTCCCCGACGCGGTATTGTCGGTAAGCAAATCAACAAAATAGCCTCCAACCGCCGAAATATTGCCGCTTGTAAAGTCGATCCTCAATGTCCCCGGGGATAGCTCTATGCCAATGAACCGGTCGCCAGACGGCGCGCCCTGCACGCCAGATGTCACCCAGAGGCCGTTCACTGACGAAACGGTGTAGCCGAATCCAGCGGAACTGAAGTTTACGGATGCGGGGTTTTGTTCTCCCAGCGCCAAGCCGTCAAACGTCTCGGTGTAGGCGCCCGGCTGAATGGCACTGTTGAACGAGGAGGCATCATTATACAGCACGGCACCAACGGCGGTTGCAGCGAAGGTGGAGTAATAGGTCGTGGCAAGGAGGATCCGGACAATAGCTAGAGCGCTCATGGTTCAATCTATGATCAGAAATTCACTGCCGGCAAATTCAATCCTCCTCGAGTTGCCATCTGGTGGAGATCTGAAACCCGCAAGGGGAGAGCGACTCGATCTTTTGGGCCAGTAGCGGGCCCCCGAGAGTCGCGCCCTGGCCATTCACCAATTCTCATTTTAGGCGAAATTGATTCAGAGCTCGGGTTTGGCAAGTGCGAGGCTGGCCATCCTCGAAACTCGCAGGTGCCTTGATGGTCACCATTGGCGGAGCCGATAAAAAGCGGGTTCCGTGTTCGTCAGCGCGCCCGGGTCGATCAGCAGGAGGTCAGTCGTTGGAGCGCTGATTGGGACATAAGGGCCAGCAGGATCAGCGGCTTTCTCCACCTGGAAGACGCGTCCCGCCGCGGACCAGCTCAAGGCTACGCTGGCGGGCGGCTGATTGGTAAACTGGGGCAGCCGCAGCGTGGGTGCGGCGGCCGGAGGCGTTGCATCGGTAAGGACGAAGAGGCCATCCAGGCCCAAATTGGTGGCGCCGTCCGCAGGGGCGAACGCCGAGACCAACTCGGCGTTGCTATACACAAGGTAACCCTGGTCGCTGAGCAGATCGCCCCCCGCAAAGTAGTTGGACTGCGTATCGTAGAAACCGTCTCTGGTGGAAAACCAGATCTCGCCGCTCGGCCAAACATAGACCGAGTTGAGACCATAATCCTTCGCGGGCACCGCTGGATCAAACCGTTTGAGAAGCTCAGCTTGGGTGCGAACCACCTGGCCGCGGTCGCTGAGCAGATCGCCCGGCTCAATCGTCCAGGCCAGGCTTTCAGAAAAGAAGTTCGTTTGTACGGAAAAGCAGATTTCGCCCGAATCCATGACCTGGACCGCCCCAATCCCGAGGTCCAGCGGCGCCGCGGCAGAGGGATCGAACAGGGCCACAAGCTGGCTGTTGCTGCGAAGGATCACGCCGCGATCAGAGAGCAGGTCACCCGCCCGGAGCGGTCCGAGCGTTTCACTGAACAGGTCTTGCTCCAAAGAGAAGGCTATCTGCCCACCCTGCAAGACATCAACGGCTTTGAGTCCCATGGCCGATACAGGCGGCTGGATCCCCAGCCGCGCCGTCAAATCTCCATTGCGCTTGACTATCCGGCCAGTGGTCGAAATCAGGTCTCCCGCACTCACCTGGTTCGTTGGAGCACCCCACCCGGCCACGTTGAACCCGCGGACGGTTGAAAACCAGATCTCCCGGAACGGCGCGGCATCGAGTTCGAGATAGTACTCCTGCACGAGGCTGCCATTGGTCTGGGCTACATCCGCCTGGATCATCGGCCAATGCCGGGTGACCGCCTCTGTTTGGTTGGTGAAGTAACACACGCGATTCGTGAGACCATCATCGATGGTCAGTTCCAGAGAAAGGCTCTGCACCAAGGCGACCTCGCCGCCCACCCGGTAAGTCCCGTGGCCGGCAATTCCGTATTCCCTTCCGCCGGGCCGCCCGGCAGTGAACAAGATGTTTTCCACCGCGTAAGTCGAATACAGAGGGTTTTGCGAGGTCAGCCGTAGTTGGAAAGTGCCTCGCATCGGCTGAACAATATCAACCCGGTCGCAGATCGGGCAGTTGTCAATGAGGTGACTGCCGTCGGTCAGCGTGTAAGACCATGCATCTCCCGTCGGGATTGATTGGGCCGGACCGGAACCCGGCCAGAGAATCACGGTCAGGGCCGTGGCTATTCGCATTCGGAGGTGGCGACCCGAATCTCTCGGACCAAACGGCCAGCCTTCAGCGTTTGCTTTCATTCGTTTCTCCGGCGCTCCAGAGTTGATGGCGCAACATAGAACCCACGGAGCCCGAGGTCAACCTGGCTCGTAAAGTTAATGAGATTGTAATAGTTTATTCACAGCGTGGGTGTAGCTGGAGAAACCTGCGCGCATGGCGCGGAAGGTGTGCATTCAATTTCCTGGGGCGATGTCTCACGTGATGCATCGAGGGGACCAGCGGGAGGCGATCTTCGTCAAAGGGGTCTGCCGGGCATTGTGCTAAGCACGAGAACCGCCGCCTCCAATCAAACCACAGGGCTCAATGTCCAACCCCTGCTATAAGTTGGTACCCTGTATGAATCAGGCAGAAAGCCGGCTTGAGCATTGATGATTTGGTGTAATCGTGCGAGGGATAGCACGGGTGTCATCGTTTCCACACAAACGCAAGCCTGAGGTTTTGCCCGGTCTCGGGGGTGGGCACGTCGGTCCTAATCCGGCACAGATCCCGGCCGAGACTCCCAAGGCGAATCGCGCGGCCAGGAGGGTGATCGCCGCCGGCATGGTGGCTCTGGGACTTCTCACAGTTCTGGCGATGATTTGTCTTCTTGCGCCGGCTGGCGTCCAGGCGCCCCAGAATCTCGCCGACCTCCTCCAAGCTGCAATGCGGCAGCCTCCGTTTTATTGTGACTTTGTGAACCGCCAGGGGAGTCGGATCCGGGAGGCCATACATGGCCACGGTGGGCCGGCACGTCTTCGAGTTAG
Organism: Limisphaerales bacterium; assembly: GCA_046703605.1. Lineage (GTDB taxonomy): Bacteria > Verrucomicrobiota > Verrucomicrobiia > Limisphaerales > UBA8199 > JAJYHY01. The sequence continues at coordinate 3,390 of JBJKSV010000035.1, read as the reverse complement.
CGGCGCAATATTACAGCGCACCGCGCGACCTGGAGCGGTACAGTCCTTGCGCTACGCTGCGTGTGCTAGGCGAGATGGGCGGCGAGGCACAGCCCGCCAAGCCGGCTCTCAAGGCCAAGCTCAAGGATGAGAGCGAGTCTGTTCGCCGAGAGGCGGCGCTGGCGCTAAAGCGCATCGCTGCGCAATGAAGGGCCCGGCACACCAGAAGGCGCGTGGATAACGGCTCCCTGAGGTCAGCCGTAACGGAAAAGCTGGACGCCGCTACTCGATGTCGATGGGATGGCAGGTCGTCCAGATTGAAAAGCAGAATTTCGAATCGTCGGCCTGAAGTGCTCATAGGTTGCCTGTCCCTGGACGCGAAACGAAAGGCCCTCGCGGGCCAGGTAAGGTAGGACACCTTGATGAATCATCAGGTCGCCGTTGTCCCAGGTCTTGAACGAAAATCGCCCCGCCAGCCGGCCTAAGGCCCGGCGCTCTTGGTCCTCGTTGTCGAATCGGAGTATAACCTTACCAGATACTAAACCGCAGTGACCCCCGCCGGCAAGGTGAACGAGAAGGTCGCGCCCTGGCCCAATTGGCTTTCGGCCCAGACCTTGCCGCCGTGGCTTTGCACGATGTGCTTGACGATGGCCAGGCCCAGGCCCGTCCCTCCTTGCTCGCGCGAGCGGGCCTTATCGACGCGATAGAACCGCTCGAAAAGCCGCCCCAACGATTCGGGTGGAATCCCACCCCCGTCATCCCTCACGAAGAGGCGCACCTGGCCATCCGGCAGGGCGGCGCCGCCGACTATCACGCGCCCATTCACACGGCCATACTTGATGGCATTATCGACCAGGTTGCCGAGGACCTGCTCCACCCGCGCCGGGTCGGCCCGCACGCTCAGGGCCGGCGTCTCATCGGCCAGTTCGACCCGTTTCGCCTCGGCCCGCGCTTTGAAATCTTCCAAGACCCTCTGGACGATCGGCCCGAGCAAGACAGTCTCCAGATTCAGTTGGACATTGCCCGATTCCAATTCCGAGATGGCCAAGAGGTCCTCGATGAGCAGTTGCAAGCGATCGGCATTGCGCTGAATCGTGCGGAGGAACTTCGCCGCGACCTCCGGGTCGTCCTTGGCGCCGTCGAGAAGCGTTTCGACGTAACCCTTGATCAGTGAGAGGGGGGTGCGCAGTTCATGGCTGACGTTGGCCACGAAGTCCTTCCGCGTATTCTCCAGTTGCTTGAGCCGGGTCAGGTCGTGGAAGACCAGAACGGTGCCGTAGCGGCGCCCGCCCCCGTTGAAAATGGCGGCGCCATTGATTTCGAGCCAGCGCTCGGATGGACGCGAGAGCTTAAGTTCCCTGGCCAGGACCGGAGTCTTCTCGCCGAGCAGGCCGACCAACTCGGCCAGTTCGTGCAGGCGCAAGGCCTCCAGAATAGTCCGCGAGCGGAGGTCGGCAGTCTGGCCGAAGAGTGTGGTGAAGGCGCGGTTGGCCAGGCGGATGCGGCCCTGGTCGTCGAGCAGGAGGAGGCCCTCGGCCATGCTGTCGAAGAGGGCTTGCTGTTGAGTGCGGACTTGAAGCTCAGCCTGCTGATGCTCTCGCTGGAGGGTTTCCAATTCGTTCCGGGCGGCCGATTGGGCGCGCAAGAACCTGGCCCGCCACCAGAACTGGAGCGCGATGGCGGCGGCAACGGCCAGGCACGTCAGAATAGGCCACAGCATCAACGACTACGATTCGGCAAACCGGTAGCCGACGCCGCGAACGGTGTCGAGGAGTTTCGCCGCGGGGCCCAGCTTCTCCCTGAGCCGCCGTATATGGGTATCGACGGTGCGGGTATCGACCAGGCTGTTGTATTCCCAGACATCGCGCAGGAGGCGGTCGCGAGATTGGACGCGTCCGCGGCGTTGGGCCAGGACGGTGAGCAGCTTGAATTCGGTGGCCGTCAACCCAATCTGCTTTCCACGCCAGGTCACTTCGTGACGCGAACTGTCGATGAGCAAGCCGCCGAGCTTGAGAGTGGCGTCGTCAATTTCCGGTGGTTTGCCGCGCTGGAGGAGCTTTTTGACCCGCAAGACCAACTCGCGCGGGCTGAAGGGCTTGGTAACGTAATCGTCGGCGCCTAGTTCCAGACCGAGGACGCGATCAATCTCGCTGGCCTTGGCCGTGAGCATGAGGATAGGAATGCCGGCGGTCGAGGGTTCGCGCCTGAGCAGCTTGCAGACTTCGAGTCCGTCGATCTCCGGCAGCATCAGGTCCAGGACAATCAACGCGGGGGCCTCCGCACCGGCTTTCTTGAGCGCTTCCTGGCCGTCGGCGGCTTTAAGCACGTCGAACCCGGCCCGTTGCAGGTTGAACTCCACCAGTTCGACCGCTTCGGGTTCGTCATCGACCACGAGGATTCTTGGTTTCACTCCGCATACGAATACCATTGCGCGCGGATTTCGACAATGGCCGGATTGTGACAAAAATGTTACGTACCGCGTCTAGCGGGGTGTAGAAAAGCGGCGCGGACTAAAAGTCCGCGCCGCTGTCGCTACCCCTGAGCGTCCTCAACTACACGTCGTAGTAAAGGAAAAACTCGTATGGATGGGGGCGCAAGCGCAAGGCGTCGTGCTCCTTGCGTTTGGTCGCTATCCACATATCGAGGAAATCGGTCGTGAAAACGTCCCCTTTGAGGAGGAATTCATGGTCCTTTTCCAGGCAGTTGAGGGCCTCGTCGAGGCTGCCGGCCACGTTGGGGACCTTCTTGAGTTCTTCGGGTGGCAGTTCGTAGATGTTCTTGTCGAGCGGTTCGCCCGGCTCGATCTTGTTGAGGACACCATCCACGCCGGCCATCATGAGCGCGGCGAAGGCGAGGTACGGATTGGCAGCGGGGTCGGGCGGGCGGTATTCGAGGCGCTTGGCTTTGGGGCTCTCGCTGTAGGTGGGAATGCGAATAGCCGCGGAGCGATTGCGTGAGCTGTAGGCCAGGTTCACCGGGGCCTCGTAGCCGGGCACCAGGCGCTTGTAGCTGTTGGTGGTGGGGTTGCAGAGGGCGCAGAGGGCGCGCGCATGCTTCAAGAGACCGCCGATGTAATAAAGGGCCATCTGGGAAAGGCCGGCGTATTCGTTGCCGGCGAAGAGGGGCTTGCCCTTTTTCCAGAGGCTCATGTGGGTATGCATGCCGGAGCCGTTGTCGCCGAAGAGCGGCTTGGGCATGAAACAAGCGGTCTTGCCATGCCGGCGGGCGACATTCTTGATGACGTATTTATAGACCATCATCGCGTCGGCGCATTTCACCAGCGTCGTGAAGCGATAATCAATTTCCGCCTGGCCGGAAGTGGCGACTTCGTGATGCTGCTTTTCCACCTCGACGCCTAACTGCTCCATGACCAGGACCATCTCGCTGCGAATGTCCTGCTGAGTGTCGGCG
>JBJKSV010000034.1:0-3012 GCA_046703605.1 Limisphaerales bacterium | reverse complement strand
GGCGTGAGTTTGCGCGATCTGCGAAGCTTCATGCTTGGGCAGCGATCTCTGGTGAGCTGGCATATCTCCGCCGGGATCTCGCAACTGTTGACGCTTCCCGCCGTGCAACTTCCCGCCGTCCAACTCGTAGGCTTTTGCGATGGCAGTGTGCATGTGCAAGACGCGGCATTTCAAACATTGCTGACCGGGCCCGCAAACGCCAGTCCAGGAGAGTTATGGTGGAGCGGAGTGTTTCGGCTAAATTCCTCCGATGGCGGTCAGAGCGGCTTGATTTTGGGGGCATTCCAGTCTCCGACCAGCGCCAGCGTGAGCAACAGGCCCAAAGGCCGCTCGGACAAAGGCCAGAACTCGCAGGTTGGGGCAGCGTTCTCGGGGGTGCTGATCAGCCCGGATGGCATCGGGGCTGCCTCACTCGGCTGGGGCGATGCCAGCTTTGACGATACCTTTGAAGGGTCGTTCAAGACCCTGCCCTGGATCGTGGCCGGAGATTCTTGGGACCACCGCTAACTTTTTGTTCGAATGCCTTGAGCAATAGGCGTTTGGGGTCGTGGTCCCGCTCCCTCGTTGGGGGCGGGACCTGGATTTAAAGCGTCTCCGGGTCGGACGGCTGCCTACAATGTTCGCGTAAGTCGTTGTAGGAGAAGATGTAAGGAGTCTGTGATCGACGGCTTCCGCGCGAAGCGACCGAATCGGATCCGAGGGTTGTTAAGTCGTTCCCTACAGGGTCTCGGCACTGTCAGTGACCGTGCGCCGGGTCAGCCTGCGCGGAGCAAAGGGGTTGATCCTCTTGTGGGTGGCGTTTTAATGTGGGGCATCGAAATCCGGGTTCGACAAGCGTGTGTTTCAGACGCCGACGTCATTGCCGACTTCAATTGCCGGCTGGCGCTGGAGTCCGAACAACTGTGCCTTGACCCGGCACGCGTTCGCGCGGGCGTGGGCGCGCTGCTGAACGACTCCGCCAAAGGGCGGTACTTGGTGGCCGAAATGGATGGCGCCATTGCCGGCCAACTGATGCTCACCTACGAATGGAGCGATTGGAGGAACGGAAACATCTGGTGGCTCCAAAGTGTCTATGTCAAACGCGAGTGGCGGGGCCAGGGTGTCTTCCGGACTCTGTTTGGTCACGTCCGGAATCTGGCCATGGCGGACGGAGGCGTTTGCGCCCTGCGCCTTTACATGCACGCCGAGAATTCCACGGCGCGTCTCACCTACGAGCGGGCCGGCATGAAGCTCACCCCCTACCAAGTTTATGAAATCCCGATGGGTGGAAAGAAGGCACGCTGATGCAATCCTTCAAGAAAGCTCTCCGTCCCATCGTCTGGTTTGGTATCGCGCTGGCTGGTGCGTGGGCCTATGCCGTGCTGGGCTTCCGCCGGGGCGAGCCGGTCAACTCGGCCTACATCCTGGTGGCCGCGCTGTGCAGTTATGCGATCGGCTACCGCTTTTACTCGAAGTGGATTGCTGCGCGCCTGCTCGTGCTCGAAGACCGCCGGGCTACCCCCTGTGAAGTTCATGACGACGGCAAGGATTTCGTTAGAACCAACAAATGGATTGTCTTTGGCCATCACTTTGCCGCCATTGCCGGACCGGGACCGCTGGTCGGCCCGGTTTTGGCCGCGCAATTCGGGTATCTGCCAGGGACACTCTGGCTGTTGATCGGCGTGGTTCTGGGAGGCGCGGTTCAGGACTTTGTCATCTTGTTTGCCTCGCTGCGGCGGGATGGGAAATCGCTGGGCCAAATGGTCAAGGAAGAGATGAACGGCGTGGCGGGGGCCATCGCGTTGCTGGCGATTTTTGGCATCATGGTAATTCTGCTGGCGGTGCTGGCCCTGGTAGTGGTGAAGGCGCTGGCCGGCAGCCCGTGGGGCGTGTTTACGGTTGGCTCGACGATTCCCATCGCGATGGCGATGGGCTGCTATTTGCGTTTCGGGCGGGTGGGCAAGGTGAGGGAGGCTAGCGTGATGGGGGTGATTTGCCTGCTGCTGGCGGTCTGGGGCGGGAAATTGGTGCATGCCAGCCCCGAATGGGCACAGGTGTTTAACCTGGGCAGTCTGCCATTGGCGTGGATAATCATCGGTTACGGCGTGGCCGCGAGCGTGCTCCCAGTCTGGCTGTTGCTGGCCCCGCGCGATTACCTGAGCACTTTCATGAAACTGGGCACCATCTTCGCCCTCGCGGCGGGAATCTTCCTCGTCCTGCCCGACCTGCGGATGCCGGCCGTGAGCGTGTTCGTCAATGGCTCCGGCCCGATTGTGCCCGGCAAGATTTTTCCATTCTGTTTCATCACGATTGCCTGCGGGGCTATCTCCGGTTTCCATACCCTCATTGCCAGCGGCACCACGCCCAAGCTCCTTACGCGCGAGTCGTATGCGCGACCGGTTGGTTACGGGGCGATGTGCCTGGAGTCGTTGGTCGCGATTATGGCGTTGATAGCCGCCTGCACGCTGGACCCGGGCGTGTATCTGAGCATGAACATGAAAGGCGCTGCGGCCACCACCGTGGCCAAAGTCACTGCCTACGGCTTCCCGGTCACTGCGGACCAAATGAACACCCTGGCGCATGAGATCGGCGAAAAGACCTTGTTTGGCCGGACGGGCGGGGCCGCCACGCTGGCGGTGGGCATGGCCCAGATCTTTTCCGGCCTGGTCAGCGGGCGCTGGCTGGACCTCTGGTATCACTTCGCGATCATGTTTGAAGCCCTCTTTATTCTGACGACGATCGACGCCGGCACGCGCGTGGGCCGCTATTTGCTGCAAGACATCCTGGGCCAGGTTTGGAAGCCCCTGGGCGAGACCCGCCGCTTGAGCGCCAATATTGTGGCCAGCCTGCTCATGGTCAGCGCGTGGGGTTACTTCCTGATCCTGGGCGTGTGGGACCCGCTCGGCGGCATCAACTCACTCTGGCCTCTTTTCGGCATCGCCAACCAGATGCTGGCCTCAATCGCCCTCTGCCTGGGCACAACCATCGTCCTCAAGATGCAACTGCGCGACTCCGGGCGTCCTATATTGGTCC
>JBJKSV010000033.1:0-4734 GCA_046703605.1 Limisphaerales bacterium | reverse complement strand
TCGAGGAATTGGCGACGACTCAAATGTCTCGTATTCATAGCGTATTGGGTGATGGACTGGTTAGGGCTGGATAAACGTCATACGTTTCTCAGGCTTGTGGGGGCAGTTTAGCACCCGGCGCCATGGCTGGTCAAGCCAGCTTTAACCGCCCGCTCCGGCCAGGCCCTCGACGGGGGCATAGTCATCCGTCAAGACGGGGCTGTTCTCAAAACTGGAAGGGGGCTGGATTCTCAATGACTGCAGGAGATCCAGGAAGCCCGGCAATGTAACTTGCTTGTGCTTCACGAGCCCTAGCGCGCGCGCGTGCAGCGTTTTGGCGTCCACTTTGATAGCGGAACGGGTGGCGACCAGCACCACGTTCGCACTTGTACGGGCCGTAAACACATAGACCTGTGGGAAGACTTGTTTGAGGGTCTTGTAAATGGCGCCGACGATGTCCGCGTGCCAATCGTTGACGCTACCGATGACATTGTAGGCCAGGATGCCGTCGGGCGGCAGATGGAAGCGGGCCAACTGGAAGAACTCCTTGGTGGCCAGGTGCTGGGGAATGGCGGAGCCGTAACGGCCATGCACATAAGCGTCGAGGATGATCAAGTCCTGTTGGGCGGTGCTGCGGCGCAGGAACATTCGCCCGTCTTCGGCCTGCACCTTCTGGCGGGCGGAGGGCTTGTAATGGAAATAATCCTTGGCGACCTGGACGACCATCGGATCGATCTCGACGGTCTGGACGGTGACTCCAGGATAATAGTGCTCAAAAGAGCGCTGGGCGCTGCCTCCGCCCAACCCAATCATGAGCACACGCGCGATGTTCGTTTTCCAGAGCCAGGCCGTGTGAAAGTATTCAGTGTACTCGAAATGGCCTTTCAGGGGGTCCGAAAGCGACATGCGGCTCTCGGTTGCATCGTCGAAGCACAGCGTGCGCATTCCGTCATCATCGACGACACGGATATGATGATAAGGCGAGGTGGCGTGGAAGATTTCACGCCCCGGCGCCCGCGCCGGCGCCATGAGGGTGATCGCTGGGATTGCGGCCACAATGAGCTGGAATGTTTTCATGGAGATAGTTCGTGATTTATTTAACCTGAGATTGAAGCGCCGGTTCAGGCAGTCCGTCGGGCGGCGTCTTGGTGTGGTCTTCGGCCCGGCCCCGGGCGACCAACCATCGGTCGAGGGCGAGGCAGAGCACGCCCAGAAGTATCGTTAGCGCGCCGGTCAGCCGGAAGATGGCCGAGACGTGCATCTGGTCAATGAGCACGAACCCTGAGACAAAAACGCCCGCGATGCTGCCGACCGTGCTGGCGGCGATGATGAAGCCGCTCGAACGGCCCACTTGGGCCAGGCTGGAGGTCGTTATCCGGATCATGTAAGGCGAAAGAGTTGCCAGCACCACGCACGGCATCAGGAAGATGAGAGCACTGCCCAGCACCGGGTCCACCTTCTGCCACAGCAGCGGGATGGGCTGATCGACTGGATGGCGGTTGATGATCAGATCGATGAGCCAGGCGGAGCATTGGGGAATGAGCACGACGAATACGCCCGCCGGCACCAGCAGCAGCGCCAGGAGCGAGACCCGGCGCCAGCGGTCGGCCAGCGCCCCTCCGAGATAATACCCTAGCGCCAGCGCAATCAACACCACCCCAATTTGGCTGACCCAAACATGGAAGGAGCTGCCAAAGTCCTTGGCTAAAAAGCGCGCGCCGATGATCTCCAGGACCATCATGATAAAGCCGCCTATGAATACCATGGCCGCCGCCGCCGCATTTCGCATGAAGGCAGGATAAGCACCTCCGGCGGTGGGCGTCAAAAGCGAAGTCAAAGAGCACGAGACCAAGCGACGGAAAGCGGGACTTGCGCCCGAACGCGGCCGCTGAGGTTAGGGCCGTACACTGAAGCCGGCTTGGACAAAGTGCCGGTCTGTCGTCAGCGCCTCCTGCAGTGTGAGTTCACGCATGACAACGAAGCTCGTGCAATCCGTGAACGAGAACTGCTTGTCTCGATACCGAAAGAACCACCCTCTCGCCTTGTCGGCCCGCTCGCCACCAATGAACTCCCAGCGAAGGCGTTCACTGGCCTCCACCTGCCGCCACCAAGCCTCCGCCGCGTCGATGCCCAACCGCATCCGCACCAGGGTCAGGGTTTCATCCGCCACATAGTCGGTGGTGACCAACGTGCGCCCGGCTTCGATCCAGTCATCTCGCGCCCTCACCGCCTGGTGGTGGGCCGGGTCAGCTTCGTCTGCGCAGGCCACCCAGCCCGCCGTGTCCACAAACAACGGCTTCATCTCCCGTACAGCAAGGCATCATGCTCCGCAGCGGACCGGCCGTCGGATGATCTGCCGAGCGGCTTTGCCCGGTACAGGGAGTCCTCCTGTGGCTTGCCGGCGGGTCGCTCCTCCGCGTCCACCGGGATGACCTGGAAGGCCGGCCGGCTGCGGTAGAGCACGGTAAATCTCCCGCCTCGCCGCACTTTCGCCACCACTTGTGGGAGTGAAGAGCGCAATTCTTTGGCATTGATAACCGTGTTCATGCATGTTCACCTTAAGTTGAACCATGACCCATGTCAACTTCTTAAAGGCCCGGACAACCGCTACTTGGCGGACCGCGTTCCGCGTTTCCTCCGCGCGGGCCGCTTGCGTGCGCGCGGGGGCGGGGCTGCCTCGCCGACCCGCTCGACCTTCCCGTTCGGCCGCTTGCGGGCGCGCGGGCGGGTGGACGCCGGCGAGACGGCGGGTGGGGCAGGGGCCTTGGGCAGAGGAATGGCAGGCGGGGAGGCGGCGGCTTCCGTCCCCAGCTCGATGCCAAACACATCCGCCATTTCCGCCTCGCTCATGGCCGGGGCGCCCTCGGGCCGCGCGGTTTGCCGCACCGCTTCGGCGGCAGAGGCCTGGCTGATGAGATCGGAGGGGTCCACCCCGCGCAAGAGGAAGAGCAGGGCCGGATCGCTATCGAGCCTGGCGCCCACGCCATAGAGCGCTGCCGCGACATGTTTGCAGAGGTCCGCCCAATCCGGGCACGAGCAGTCCAGCTCAATCTCAGCCGGAGAGGGGAATAGGCCGGTTTGAGGGCGGGTGACGACCTGCATCACGGCCGAAGAGAGTTTGCCTTGAAGCAATTCGATGAGGGAATCGATCTTGCCGGCGCAATCGGTTTGGATGGTCTGCCACTGTTTGGCCGAGAGGGGTTTGATAATGATCCCAATGGTATAAAGCTCGGAGCCGGAGACATAGGCCGTGACCTTGCCCTTTTCAATCCGCAAATCCACGACCGACCCGTTGCGGACGTACGTCCGCCCGCGGGGCAATCGATTCGCGTAGTCGCTGTAGGCCTCCAGGTTGTCGCACCAAGCCTTGCCCCAGAAGGTCGTGGTAATCGTGCGCCCGCTCAGCGCAATTGGCGAGGGGACGTATCCGTTCTTCTTTGCCAGCTTTGCCAATTCACGCGCGGCATTGGCCCGCCGTTGCGCGACCGGCACATAAGGCCGCCATTGATAATATCCCCAACTCATAAACAACGCACGGTGATGCAGAGGCGTGTGGTTGCTGCGGTCTCCTTCCCCTCCAGCCAGGTTAGTCCTTCGTGAGCTTGGGGGGGCGACAATCTCTTCACTTTTCTTCCGATGAGATCAACCGCACTCATGCCGGCAAAAGTAATTGAGGACGCGCCACGCAAGCAAGGGACATTTTGGCAGTTGCATGCGGCAAAACCGGAGGAGGCAAGGCATTTCGTGCCACCTCGGCGTTTATTGTGTGGGAGTAGTCGATAAAATGGCTATCTCAAACGGCCGCAGCGCTGTTCAGTGCCACCTCAACGCCTTGCACGTTCATTCTTGAGCGGCGGTGTTGATGTCCAGCGCCACAAAGCGGAGCAATTCTGAATTGTTCATTTCAGTAAGCAGGCGTTCACCGCCTTCGCCCAGCACGTCTTCAGCCAGCGCGCTCTTGCCGGTAATCACCTCGTTAATGCGCTCCTCCAGGGTGCCGCGGCAGGTGAACTTGTGGACCATGACATTTCGCTTTTGGCCAAGGCGGAAGGCGCGGTCGGTGGCCTGGTTTTCGACGGCGGGATTCCACCAGCGGTCGAAATGAATGACATGGGAAGCGGCAGTCAGGTTCAGACCGGTGCCGCCCGCCTTGAGGGAGAGGACGAAGAAAGGCGGACCCTCCTCGCGCTGAAAGGCATCGACCAATTCCTTGCGTTTTCCGACCGGCGTGCCGCCATGGAGGATCACGCCGGCTTGGCCGAAGACCTCCCCAAGATACCGGGCCAGTGGGTCTGTCATTTCGCGGTATTGGGTGAAGACGAGCACCTTCTCCTGGCGCGAGGCGATTTCCTCGCACAATTCGCGCAACCGGCCGAACTTGCCGCTGTCGGCGGGCGCGTAAGCGCCGTCGCCCAGCCATTGAGAGGGGTGATTGCAGATCTGTTTAAAGCGGGTGAGGAACGCCAGGATAATCCCGCGGCGCTGGATGCCCTCCATTTCGGGGCCTTCAAGCCGTTCGGCGAGGTCTTTGACCGCCTGCTGATAGAGGGCGGCCTGGCGGCGTGTAAGGGGACAAAACGCGCTCATTTCCGTCTTTTCCGGCAGGTCGTTGATGATGCGCTTGTCGGTCTTGAGCCGGCGCAGAATGTAGGGCCGGACGAGGCGGCGCAATGGGGCAAACTGGTTCGGGCCGGCATCGGCGTCGCGCTTCAGGAAGGCGGCAAAATCTTTGGCGCCGCCCAGCAGGCCGGGGCA
>JBJKSV010000032.1:0-4147 GCA_046703605.1 Limisphaerales bacterium | reverse complement strand
TACTGCCGACTGTTGGAAGCGGCCACGGGCGTCACCTTTCACATCGAGCACATCGTGCCCCGAACCCACGGCGGGATGACGTTGCTGGAAAACCTCGCGTTGAGTTGCCCGGGATGCAATCTGGCCAAAGGCGACAGGGTCGGCGCTGAAGACCGTCACGGCCATCTACAACCGCTTTTTAACCCACGCGCATTCCAATCATGGCTGTTGGGATGGCACCTGCATTTTAGTCTCGACCACGATACTGGACTGATTTGTGCGCGCACCCCGATCGGTGAGGCGACGATTGACGCCCTCAAGGTCAACGACGCGAACCGCCTGTTTGCCCGCCGGCTTCAACTGCAGGCTGGCCTCGTTGCATAGTCCGCGCCGTCCTGCATCCGCACCACGTAGGCCGTCTTGCGGGTATGGCCCGCGTTATTGAAGCCGTGGCGAGTGAGCAGAGCCGCGGATGCATCCTGGGGAATCGCATTTCACCCTCCCGCCAGCCTGATAATGAAATGTTGATAGGCCGTGAGCAATTGCGGCCCCGCGAAAATCCAGACCACCGCTGCCATCGCGATATAGGGGCCATAAGGCAGGCGCGAAGACATGGCCCGGCGCCTCATGAGCACCAGGATGCCCCCAACAATGGCGCCGATGACAGAACTCAGAAACAACGAGAAGAACACCGCCTTCCAGCCCAGAAATGCCCCAATGCCGCCCATGAACTTCACGTCCCCAAGGCCCATGACTTCTCGCGGGAGCACCACCTCCGTCGTCTCCGCCTCCATGTACGGCACCTGCTCAGGGTCGATTTTCTCATCGCCAATCTGCAGCAGAGTCGGACTAAGCCGCACACGAACGTCCTTATAGCATCGGTCCACCAATTCCAGCCGGCGCGCCGAGAGCACAATGGCGTCGGAGCGCCGGTAGAAAACTTCTTCGTAGGGGATGCTCTGGCCGTCAAAATAAAGGTCGGTCTCCGAGAATATTATGCGCGCGCCCTCGGGCAGTTTCAAGCGGTGGCGGCCCAGCAGCAGTTTGAATCCCCGCAGAATGAGGTAGATAACGCCCGCGCCAATTGCCAGCCCCAGCAAACTCTGCTTCAAGGAGTCGGTTACCGACGCGGCGCCGTGGAGGCTGGGCACAAGAAACGAGCAAAGGAAGCCCACGGCCATTCCTCCGATGGTGATCTCGTCGGGGATGATGAAATGCTCGAAATCGATGAACGTCGCGACCAGTAATCCGGCCATGAACAGACAGAAAATCAGCGCCAGAGCGGCGGAGCGGTGGCCGAACCTCAGCCAGGAACCGAGAAAGAGCAGAGCGGTGACCAGCTCAACCGCGAAATAACGGGCGGAGATCGGGGCGCCGCAATTGCGGCAGCGTCCGCGCAGGTAGAGCCACGTTACCAATGGGATGTTCAAGTACCACGGGATGGAGTACTTGCAGTGCGGGCAGTGCGAGGGAGGCGAGACGATGCTCTCGCCTCGAGGCATGCGATGGATGCACACGTTGAGGAAACTCCCAACGATGGAGCCGAACACAAAAAACACAGCCGACCAGAATTGGAAGGGAACGGCGGCCCAGGCGGCAGCATCAAATATGCGCGAGAACATACGGGAGAGCGAGGCTTAGGCCCCGTAAACGCTCCTCTCCAGGGCCCGGCGCATGACCTCGACCGGCGCCGCCCGTTCAGTCCATATCTCCAGCGCCTTGACCCCTTGATACAATAACATTCCCAAGCCGTTGGAGACGCGGCAGCCGGCGGCTTTAGCTGCCTTGAGCAGGGGTGTTTCCGCCGGGCGATAAATCATATCGTAAACCGATCGTGCGTTTCGAAGCGCAAATGTTGCTGCGTCTAAAGGGAGCGGGTCCCCAGCCTTTAACCCAAGCGATGTCGCGTTGAGGAGCAGGTCCACCGTGCCGGACGGGTAGCCAACAGCGACGCGCGTCTCGGTTGCGAACTCGCGGATCTCCCGCTCCAGCGCCTCGGCTTTGCTTCGCGTGCGATTGACAATGAACAGTTCATCGACTCCTTGCGAAGCAAGTCTGAGCGCCGCTGTTCGCCCCGCCCCACCCGCGCCTAAAAGGAGAACTCGCGCCCCCGCCGCTGAAAAGCCCAGGTCTTCCGTAAGCGCACGCACGATGGCGTCGGCATCGGTATTAAAGCCTCGAGCGCGCACTTTGGCCGGCTCGCCTTCGATTGCGCCAACCCCTCGCCACTCTCCGGCCTGGTCTTCCACCTCAAACCGCACCGTATTGACGGCGCCCCAGGTCCGGGCCGTTTCGTCCAGGCTATCGACCAGGTTCACCGCGGCGACCTTGTGCGGAACAGTCAGGTTGACGCCGATGTAGCCCATTGCCCTGGCGCCTTGGAGAGCGCCTGGCAGGTTTGCGGGGGAGACCTCGAAGGCCATATACCGCCAATTCAGGCCCAGTGCCGCCAGGCCGGCGTTTTGCATGGCCGGTGAAGCTGAATGGCGCACGGGATGCCCAAAAACAGCACAGCACCGTGTATTCGCGTCCACGGCCTTTTCAAATGGCCCACCGCCGGTTTCCACCATAGTATTCATTCGGCCCGTTTTTGCCTCGCATCACTTCCAGGAATAACCCCAGGACACCTTGCCCTGCTCCTCGATCCGATGCAGGAGGCCCGTGATTTTGATGAGCAGCTTTTGGGCCATGCCGCTTGAGTTTGGGCACAACGAGAGAGGCCGTCAAGGTCTATCGGTCTTCCTCCAGGGCCTTCAACACGCGGCAGAGGGCCGAAAGCCTGGGCGTTTCCAACCCCGCAGCCTGGGCCTGCCTAAGAGGCTCCAGAAACAGGCTGTCCAGTTCCAGGGGCAGGCCCCGCTCGAAGTCAATGAGGGTGGAGGCCTTGTAAGCCCCCATGGCGGCGGTTCGTTCGATCTGATAGTCGGCCAGAGAATCCTCGAGGTCGAAGCCGATTGCGCGGGCGACGGCGATCACCTCCAGCATGAGTTGGCGCAGGAGGCGGGCCCACGGGGTTTCAGCCAAGAGCCGGTCCGTGGCAAAGCATCCCGTGCGCTGGCTTTTGGGCGGGAGTTGGCCGGTTGCGAATGCTTCCAGGCCGGCGGAAGCGGCGACCCCGAGGCCGTTGAAGGGGATGTTCCACACCAGTTTTTCCCAATGGGTGCGGGCGAGGTCCTCTGCCACGAGGCAGGAAACCCCGGACTGGCGGAAGAGGGCGGACAGTTCATGTGTGCGCGGTTGGGGAGGCCGCTGGAATTCACCAATCACGATTCTGCCATGGGCGCTGTGGTGGATGAGTCCCGGTTCAATCCGGTTCAGACAGACAAAGCACAACCCGCCCAGAATCTGGTCAACCCTGAAAATCCGCGCGAGCTGCTCCTCGTTTCCCAGGCCGTTCTGGAGCGTGAGAATCGCCGTGTCCGGCCCGGCCAACGGCGGCAGTAGATTCCGAAACTCGCTGTTCGCCGTGGTCTTCAACCCAATGACGACCAGATCACAATGCCCTATCTCATCGGGCAGCCGGGCGGACTTTGGGTGGACATGGAAATCGCCCTTTACGCTGCGCACCTGCACGCCCTGGCGCCGCACCACCTCGTAATCGGAGCGGAGCAGAAAATGGACATCCTGGCCCGCTTGGACCAGCTTTGCCCCGTAGTAGCTTCCTACCGCGCCGCAGCCAACGATACCGATTTTCATCGGCAAGAGTATAGCAGGGCGAGGCCGCCGAATGCACGGACTACAAGAAGAAGACCGGAAGCAACAGCCGTGGCGCGGCGTCCGAGGACATCGTACCAGTTAGTGGCGTCGTAGCCGTCGGCGTAGGAGGCGATGAGGAGGTGGCCCTGGCCGTCGCGGGTGAAGGCGGTGTCCTGCTCGATGGAGGTGCCGTAGGCATTGGTGACAAAGTCCAGCGCGCCGCAGGAGCAGTAGCTATAGCGGGCGACGCTGTCCAGGCTGTTGGTGACCGCAGTCGGCCGCCGCATGGCGTCATATTCAGCATTTCAACGTCTCCTATCTTCCATCTCCGCAGGGTTTCAGCGCTTCAGCGTTTCCCAGTTACACCTAATGGCAGTCAATGATGTGTGGGATCTGGCGGACTCCGGGGTGCCGCGACCGCGGCCGGAGTGTTGGTCTGGGAGGTGTTGAGGCGGTGGATTTGCTGACGTTC
>JBJKSV010000031.1:0-11808 GCA_046703605.1 Limisphaerales bacterium | reverse complement strand
CACAGTCACGGCACGGGGCGGCGGTGTCAATAGGTGGCGCTGACACTTGCTCGCTGGCGGAGGCCTGCCTGGAAACCGGCTGGCAGGTGCATGCGTATTGCCTGATGCGCAACCACTACCACTTGGTGCTGGAGATACCCAACGCCCATCTGGTCGCAGGCCTGGCCTGGCTCCAGAGCGCCTGTTCAAAAACGACCCCGAATAGCTCCCACCTTTGTTCCCTTAGCTTCCTTTTGTCGAAGGGAGGCAGGGATTCTCTGTAACCGGAAGGACAGTTTGTTGTTTCTCATAGTAGAGCCAGGCGCAGGAGCGCGCGGCGTGGCGCCGGCATTGAACACTCGTGAGGCTGCAAATACAAACCATGAAAGCCTATTAGAGAAGGAGGCGGAATGAATTCGAAGCGGGGCATGCCGTCAATCCGCTGCCCCTGCATGAAACGGAGGCTGCCGATGAGAAATCCCAAATCCGATATGCTGTACCCAAGGCCCAAGGCAGGGTGTGAAGCTGTCGCCGTCCTGGCCTGGCGCAGATGGCAATCCATGAAGCGCGGTTCGTCTTTCCCGTGGGCTGCTTGCCCGGTGGCCGGGTCCCTTCTTGCGTTTCTGCTGCTGATGGCCGGTGTGGCGCGGGCGTGCGCCCAGGACCAGTTCCGTTTGGACTGGTGGGCTGTGAACGCCGGAGGCGCCACCAGCAGTGACGCCCAGTTTGCCGTGAGCGGCACCCTCGGCCAGCGGGGTGTTGGCGTTATGAGTGGCGGCGCCTTTATGCTCGTGGGCGGCGTCTGGGCGGCCATTGAACCCCCAGCCCCAACGGCGCCGCGGATAGGTGCGCAGCTTAGCGGTGCCAAAGTGGTGCTTTCCTGGCCCGTGTCCGAGCAGGGCTGCACCTTGGAAACCACTGGCAACCTCAGTGACCCGAACTCGTGGACCACGCTCTCTGTGATCCCGGTCGTGGCCGGCTCCCAAAACACAGTGACCATCCCAATCCAAATCGGGCCCCATTTCTATCGCTTGCGCCGGCAGTGAGCAATCCATTGACAAACCATGAAAACACATTCGAATCACGAAACGGGAAAGGCAAACCTCTTGCGGTGGGTCGCCCTTCTGGGTCCAAGGCCTGAAAATCCACCGCGCACGCTTGTTGGAACAGCAGTTCCTCGATGCAGAGTTTCCAAGTTCGGCTGGCCGGCGTCTCTCGCCCTGGCGGTCTGGCTGTCGTCCCTTGGCGCGGGACTTCGGGCCGCTCCCATGGGCACGGCGTTTACGTACCAGGGATGCCTGAGCCAGAACGGCACTCCCGCCACCGGCACATTTGATATGACATTCACCCTTTATGACTCCGGCGAAGGAAAGAACCAGGTCGGGGCATCGCTCACCAATCAGGCCGTGAGCGTTGCCAACGGCCTCTTTTCCACCTCGCTTGACTTCGGCCTGGGCATTTTCACCGGTGAGGATCGCTGGCTGGAAATCGGGGTGCGCGCCAGCGGCAGCCAAACGGCCTATAACGTGCTCGCCCCGCGTCAATGCCTGATGCCCGTCCCCGGAGCGCTCTGGGCGCAGAAGGCCGGCAACCTGGTCGGAGCGTTGCCTACCGGCGCGGTGGGCACCGGAGCGGGCAACACCGCCACCGGCGACGGTGTGGTGGTAAGCGGCGGTGCGGATAACAGCGCCAGCGCCGACTATTCAACCATCGGCGGAGGCTCTTTCAACACGGCCACCGGCATCGGGGCCGTCGTCGGGGGCGGGGGAGCGGACGCCGAGCCTTGGCTGTTTGGCGCCAGTGGAAACACCGCCAGCGCTCCCGCCTCCACAGTGGGCGGCGGCGTAGCCAACAAGGCCAGCGGGTCTTACGCCGTCATCGGCGGTGGGTTCGTAAACGCCGGCACGAACGATTACGCTACCGCCGGTGGCGGTGGCCAAAACATCGCCGGCGGCGTTTCCGCCACGGTGGCCGGCGGCTACAAGAACCAGGCCCTGGGCCAGGACGCCACGATTGGCGGCGGCTATCTCAACACAGTTAGCGGCCTGCGCGCCACTATTCCCGGCGGCTATAACAACCGGGCCACAGGCGATTACAGCTTCGCCGCCGGCCAATCCGCCGTGGCCTCGGCTCAAGGCTCGCTCGTCTTCGCCGATTCACAAGGCGGCGATTTTGTCTCCTCCACGCCGGACGAATTGGCCATTCGCGCCTCCAACGGGGTGCGGGTGCAGACGGACGTAGGCATCCATCTCAATGCGCTCAACCGGCCCCTCATCGTCCGGGACTGGGACACCTTCAACAGCAGCGCGCCGGACAACAAAGGCGGCATTGGCCGCTGGGGTCTGTTTATGGAGCCTTACGCGCTGGTCCTGGGCATCCCCGCTACGGATGTTGGGCCCCGCTTCATGGAAGTGGCCCGCTACAATGCCGATGGCACTCGACAGAAACTCTTCGGAATCGACAACAGCGGGCTGATGACCGTTGTGGGGAACGTGCGGCTCGTCAGTCCGACCACCGGCGCGACGCTTGTGGAGCTCGGCGAAGGGTTGGATTACGCTGAAGGTTTTAATGTGAACGCGGCCAAGCCGGCGCCCGGCACCGTGCTGGTGATCGATGCCGAGCGGCCCGGCAAGCTGGCCGTGAGCCAAAGGGCGTACGACCACGCGGTGGCCGGCATCGTTGCCGGTGCCCAGGGACTCGGCTCGGCGGTGCGTGTCGGCGCCGGACAGTTTGACTGCAACGTGGCTCTGGCGGGCCGGGTCTATTGCAACGTCGATGCTTCCTACGGTGCCATTTCTCCGGGGGACTCGCTGACCACTTCGCCCAACCCCGGCTACGCCATGCGCGTGGAGGATTGGGCCAAAGCCCACGGGGCCATCCTTGGCAAGGCGATGCAGGGGCTGGCCAAGGGAGAAAAGGGCCAAATCCTCGTGTTGGTAACGTTGCAGTAGCAGGAGGGGGCGATGAATGGGAGAACTCTTCCGAACCGCCCAGGCAAACCGCCATGGCCGGTGTTCCTCCGTCCAAACGTCAAGCCGCGCTGTCGGTCAGCCTTTGGCTTGGCTGCCCTTCTCTTCGCGCTGGTCTGGCCCGTGCAGGCCGAGCGTGTCAGCGAGGCGGACGCCAAAGCCGCGGCGCAAGGCTGGATCACCGTAATCTCTCAGGTCCGCGGCCAGTGGGGTGGCTCGCCGCAAGCCCAAGTGGAAGCAGTGTTCTCCCTCAAACAGGGCAATCGCGTCCTGGGCTACTTTTGCCCAGTGCGCCCTCGAGGTTAAGTCGTCGTGTCACTCTACAAGGAACACGCTCCGGTCAGAGCCTATTCCGCCACCGGCGCCTTGGCCCCGGATGCCGAGCGCGGCATGAGCGCCTTTATTCGAGCCAAACTCGACCTCGGCTTGAGCGGCCTTGAAAGCCGCATCGGACCTCTGGATCGGGCCCAACCGGCCCAGTTCCGGAGAGTCATTCCCGTCGATTATCGGCAAACCTGGCAGGCCTTGCTCAACGCCGCCGCCAACTCGCGCCAGCCTCGACCCCGAGGCCTGGGACCCTCTCCAGTTGTGGCCGGCGGTCGGGTTTTGCTCGCGACCAGTTGGCACCAGGACTATCCCTATAATGGGCAGTGTCCGACGATTAGCTGTAATGGCGCCCCCCGGACGCCGGCAGTGGGGTGCGTGCCGTTGGCGGCATCACAGATCATGCGCCACTGGTGTTGGCCCCCGTTGGGCGCCCAACCTGGGTATGGTCCTTATGATTGGACGCTGATGCCTGGCTGGTTTGGGACGATGTTCCCTTCCGCTCAGGCCGTGAGCGTCGCCACGCTCTGCCGCGACGCCGGCCGGGCCGTGAACGCCGATTATGCCTGTGACGGGACGGGGGCCTATGACAGTTGCTGGTGGGCGGGCTGCCGGAGCATGGAGGATGCCTTCAAGGACACTTTCCGCTATACCTTGACTCCCACGTGGGATGTGTCCGCTTTCAATGGCGAAGATTGGTTTCAGGGGCTCAAGGCTGAGTTGGAGAATAACCAGCCCCTGGAGTACGCGTTGGCAGGCTTTCATCACAGCGTTGCGCTGGATGGCTGGCAGGACATCCAAATTGGCAGTCCACCCACTACCCTTCACCAATGTCATGTCAATTACGGCTGGGGCGGCCGCGACACCTGGGGAACCGAGAACACTTGTTGGTGTACGGAAGACGGCATTCACGGTTATGATCACGACAAGGACTATCGCCTGGCTAACATCAGGCCGGACCACGCTCTCGGGCCGCTGTTGCTCGGCTCCGTTGCCAACGACCCCAACTTTCCCTATCACTACGTCAATGTAAATGCCGTGGCCTCTGCGGGCGTCCAATTCGCCGCCGGCGCCTTGGTCCAGTTCCTGCCCGGCACCAGGCTCACTTCCGTCGGCCCGGCATCCCACTCCCAGCCCCCATTATTTAGCGGCCAACCCAGTCAGGGAAGCCGGCTCTTCGCCTACAATGACAATGGAGATGGGTCCGTGGGAATCGTCGTCGGCAATGGCGCCCTCAAACTCAGCAACGGCGGGGGTCTCACTCTCATTCCGCATTTGCCTCCGCGCCTGCTCTGCGGCTTTGGCACCAATAGCCCCGCCGGCCAGCCTAACATCCTGCTCAGTTGGGAGCGCGCGGCGACTGACGACGACGGCGTTGTGGTCGAGCGCCAAGCGCAGTTTTCCACAGCGTGGGCCGCCATTGCCACTGTGGCCGAGCCCATCACGGGTTTCCTCGACACGGACGTTCGAGCCGGGTGGGATTACGCCTACCGCGTCCGCGCCATTCGGGGCGGCAGGTCGTCCGCGCCGACCCCGGACATCACTCTCAGGGCGCCCTGATCAGAATCTGCGCGCTTGAGCGAGGCGATTCTTAACATCATGAAGATCAAACCTGCTCCGTTTCCCGCGTCGAGGCCCGCCGCGGCGGCGATGCTCGTAGCCGCCCTACCCTCATGTGTCGTCTAACGATTCGCGTATGGTTTCGACAATGCTCTCCCATAAACTCCCCGCCCTGGCGGCGCTCTCCTTGATTTGGTCCGCGGCAGCGGCCTGGGCGCAGGAGACGTTGATTCTAGCCCCGAACCAGTTCCTGGACGAGCTGCAACCTCTCAAGAACTTCAAGGATGCCACCTGCCGCCCAACAATCCTGTTGGGCTTGGACCAGGTCTATTCCAACTTCACCGGCGCCGACGAGGCCGAGCAAGTCAAGCGCTGCATCGCTCACTACCAGCAGACTGCAGGCGTGCAATACGTCCTGCTGGCCGGCGACATTGACCAGTTCCCAGCCCGTTCCCGCTGGTGGGGACTCACCAACCAGGAGGGTTGGGCCGTGAGCGACCTCTACTACGCCGATCTTTACAAGCATGGCACCACGACCTTCGACGATTGGGACGCCAACAAGAATGGCCTTTACGGCGAGATCGAATTCTCCCCCAACGGTTTCATCAACAACGACAACATTGATTTCCTGCCCGATGTCGCCGTCGGACGAATCCCCGGTTCGACCAAGGCGGAGGTGGCCGCCTACGTCCGCAAGGCGATCAACTACGAGCTGAAGACGACCGAATCGGCGGCCTGGTTCAAGCGGGCCGGCCTTTACACGGGCGGTTGGCCGGACGCGAACAACGGCGCGGTGATGGACCAAATTGGCAGCTCCCTCAGCGCCCATGGCTTCACTCTGACAAAACGCTATTGGGACTGGACACCGGACCCGCCCGACTTTCCGGATGGGCATCCTCCACCGGGCGTCCCGGGCGCGGTCATCAGCGATGTGAACCAAGGCGTCGGCTTTATGGCCTACATCGGGCACGGCAGCCCCGGAGGCTGGCAGTATTTCGGCACCGGAGATCTTTCCGGCCTCTTCAATTCGAACAGGCTGCCGATTGTTTTTGCCGCCGCCTGCGACACAGCACACTACGCCCCCATGGGCCGATTTGAAGCCTACTTGGACACTGCCGGAGGTGAGCATTGGGGGGCCGCAAATGGCGAAGACCTCCCCGTCGGGGCGTATCCGCACAGCGGGCTGCCGCGGCCTGCCTGCGTGCAGAACGATCACGCTGACGGCGGCGTCTGGCACGCCGGGTTATTTTATCCCTTTGACCTGGATTGCTTTGCCGAACGCATCCTTTTCGGCAACCCTGTTGGCGACACGGGCGCCGTTGCCTATATCGGCGAGCGCACCGGCGGCCAGGTCACCGCTCCGGAGTTGGCCCGCCATTTCTTCGCCGCCTACGATAACGGTCAGCGGTTCCTGGGCGATTTATGGATTTACGCCCTCCAACAATACTATAACCAGCACAACCTCGGCTCAGCGAACACCTGGTCCCGGACGCCCAAACAGTGGGGCGACGGGCATGTGTTCGATGAACCGCAGAAGTTCCACCTCTTCGGCGATCCTTCCCTGGTGGTCGGCGGCGCCTTCTCCGTCGCCTTTAGCGGCACGCAGTATGACTGGCCCTGGCCCCTAACCGGGCCTCTCTACCCGCTCAGCCGTTACCGCGTCACGGCCGATGTGACGGTGCCGCCTGGGCATCGGCTCACCGCCCAAGATTACCATTCGTTCCTGTTCGAGAGCGCCTGCAAGATCACGGCGCTCGACACCGATGCCGCTAATGGGTTCATTGTCAATGCCGCCCCAGACCGCCCTGTCTGCTTCATCGCCCTCTCCGCCGACCCGCAGGCCCAGCGGTTCATGCGCGGCATCAAAGTCACCGGCCAGTTGCGCCTGCGCGGTGGCGGGGCAATCAAACTGCACGGCGGTCCATAGGAACCGGAAAGGGCCAACACCAGCTTATTTCTACCTCACGTTTGCCACACTGAATCGCACCTCCACCAGTGGGAATTCGCCCGTGCGGGGGAGCACTGCCGTTGAATTAAGCAGGATTCCCTGTCTCTTGCTCATGACCATGCTCTTGCTCTTGCTCTCTAAGTCGCTCTGGGGGAGCAAGATCACGAGCAAGAGCAAGATGGCGTAGGTCCTTTACTTAATTCAATGGCAGTGGTGCGGGGGAGTGCGGGGATGTCGCTCCAGTCAGTCCTGCCACTGCGCCGACGATAAAAGTCAATCTCCGTCCATCCAGGATCCCGCTGAACGAGCGTGATACGGCTTCCACTCGCATTTGTGACGCTTTGTGACGCTTTGTGACGATTTGTGAGGCAACCGTAAGGGGAGTCTCCATGTTGCGATACTGCGGTGGTATTCATTTGGCGGGTGGTTGGAGTCCGGGCGCCACCAGATTCGCGGTGAGGGTCTCCATCACCACATGATAATGGTTGCGCATGAGGCAGTCACCATGTACCTCCCAGCCGGTCTTCTGGCGAGGGCGAAGTGATCGTGCCGCATGGCGACACCATCGTGCGTGCTGGGGATGTGCTCATGCTCTGCGGCAACCCGGAGGCATCGGCCGAGGCGGGCCATTGGATCGCCGAGAGGGGCTAAAGCGACGCCTCGGCGTGGTGTGCGCTGGCGATCGCCGTGGCCGGTTTCCATAAGCTTCCCGATGGCACGGCGAATACGCCGATCTTCGAACGGACCTACGGAGACACACCCGCAGGGTGCATGAACCGGCGGGGACTGTGCTCAAAGCATGAGCCTGCCTTTCAGGTCAAACAGACAGCCGCGGCGAATTCCCTGTGGACCGCCGAAGGCATGGCATCGAATTGACTTCGCCTAACCCGGCGCGAGACTGTGTGGTATGAGCAGAGATACAAAAGCCACCGGCGACTCGGGCACCTATCTTGCAATCGAGCGCACCTTCCTGGCATGGACCCGCACTGGAGTCGCCTTGATGGGATTTGGCTTTGTGGTCGCCCGCTTCGGTCTATTCCTGCGCGAACTGGCCCTGGAAAAAATCACGGCCCGCGATCCGCACGCCGGCTTTTCACTCCCCGTCGGCATTATTCTCATCGCTGCCGGCGTTCTCGTCACCGCTTTCGCCGCAGTTCGGCAACATCTCTATCTTCGCGCATTGGACCAAGGGCGTTTCCGCGAAGCGTGCGGCTCCGGATTCGGGTTCGTGGTCGCCAGTCTGCTTTCGCTCGTCGGGCTGGCAATTGCCGTTTACCTGGCGTGGGTGATGTAGTACGACAGGTAAAACCTCTCGTGAATGGGGCACACACGCTGCCTCCGATGAACAGACCCCCCCTAACGGCGGTCCGACTCTCGCGAGGTCGCTAAGGTCTTTGGTCGAGGGCCGAGGGCCTTGAGGTAACTGGCCTCGACCTCGCTACTTTCAGCGCAACTGACATTCAGGACAAATGCCAAAAAACTCAAGCCGGTGCGTCACCGCTTTGAAACCATGCCGGGATGCGATGCGCTTTTCCAGTGCCTGGGAAAAGCACTCATCGAGTTCAATCACTCGGCTGCAGTCCCTGCAGATCAAGTGGTGGTGGTGAGGTTCGCGGGCCTCGGTGACAAGCTCGTACCGGGCGAACCCATCACCGAAGTCAAACTGATTCACCAGGCCGATCCGCTCGAGAAGGTGCATTGCTCGATAGATCGTCGCTAAATCACACTCGTCCTTGGACATGGCGGCGAGAATCTCCTTGCTTGTCAGAGGATGTGGATGTTTCTGAAGGATCTTGAGGATTGCCCTGCGCGGACCGGTAACTCTGTGCGAGTGGCTGCGCAACCGTTCGGTCAATGCCGACAATTGCTGCCGGTTGGGCGAATGCGCTCGATTTCTGGTGTTCATTTTCACGCCCTCAGGCTTTCAAGTGGAAATAGAGAATCAGCGCGGCAATGGCGCCAAAGCCGGCAGCAAAGTTCCCAAGCACCACACCCTTATGGCGCCCGAGGGTCTCGCCTGCCAGAGCGTGAACGGCCAGATACAAGAAACCGCCCCCGACGTTCGCCAACGCCAGTGCCAACCACGATGCGGACATGTTTTGCAGGAAACACCACCCAAGAAGCCCTCCCACGACTGTCGTGGACTCGACCGCCGCCACAAGCCATAACATTCGGGTTCGTCGGAATCCGCCTCCCAAAAGCAGCGCTCCCAACGCCAGACCTTCCGGGAACTTGTGAGCGCAAATGGCAGACGTGACAGATAAATCCACGGCTCTGCTCTCCTCGTGCCCCGCCGCCAGAGCCAGACCGTCCACCGTGCAATGGATGGCGAGCGCGATCATCATAGCCAGGGCGAGTTCAGCCAACCGGTGGGTTGTAGCTTCGTCAAAATGACTCGCGGCACAAGCGGGACAGACGTGAAATACGTATCGGCTTACGATTGTAAAGAAGACATAACCGGAGGCCACTCCAAGGAGAAATTGCCACCACCTTAGGGCTTCCAGAGATTCTGGAAAAATGCCGCAAACCGCCACGCCCAGCAGAGTTCCAGCGCCGAGGCTGATGAAGGCGCAAAGCTGCTTGTGCGTTCGCGCCACGGCCGCGCTGGAGCCTCCACCCGCCAGGGCAACGGCGAATGCGACCAATATGCGAATCACTATGGGAGTCGCGTTCATCTAACGGCGCAGCTAAATGCAAATCATTTGCAATTAGGATGCAGCAAGGCCCTCTTCAAAGCAAGCCTGAAGCGTGGGCGGGGGTGGCGTCTCCGGTCGGGGAGAGAATGATGGGATAGCTCAGGTGTGCTGCATAGATGTCGCGCGCGCGCTCGGCGATTAGGGTTCCACCACGCTGCCGGGGGGATTTGGCCAGCACCGACTGGCGGAAAACGGAACGCCTTGCTTTTCGCTGCTTGATGGAGTATGGGTCCGAGGTTCCTTTAAAAGCGTGGCGGGGGTTGATTTGCTCGGTGGATCTCACTTTGGCAGATTCTCTTTATGAGCGCGGTTATCGTTTTCAGAGCTGCCGCCGTTCAACGGATTGCAATGATGTCGGCCTGGCGAATGATAAAGACAAAGGCTCCCTTGGCGGAGGAAGATCCTTGCCCGCACATGCGCCTGAAGCGCAAATGAACCGATGCTGAACCATGTTTACATCGCTATTCTCGCCTGAAGTTCAGGCCGTTCTCGATAACGCAGAGAAAACTGCCGGCTTGGCCGGTGGGCCGTATCCGTCGCCGGCCGATTGGCGTGATCGTGTGATTTACTTCTTGATGGTTGACCGCTTCAACAATCCCGACGCGCCTCCGGTTCATTCACCCTTCGACGATCCGCACTATGGCCAATACCAAGGCGGGAAGTTTTCAGGAGTTCAGGAGCAACTCGGGTATATTAAGAACTTGGGGGCAGGCGCAATTTGGCTGAGCCCCGTCTTAAAGAATCTTCCCTTCGACCAAGGCAGCTATCATGGGTATGGCATTCATGATTTCTTGAGAGCGGAACCGCTTTTTGCCCGAAATCCGGACAATGCGGACAACGAGTTGCGCGCGCTGGTGGATGCCGCGCACCAGACCGGCCTATATGTCATCTTCGACATTGTCCTCAATCATACCGGGGATGTGTTCGCGTACAACGGAGGCTCAACGGCGACGTACTCGAACGTGCCGATTCCCGTTCAATGGCGCGACGCCAATGGAGGCCCGGTGACAGACTGGACTGAAGTGGCGAACATTGCGAACCCACCGCTGGACGCGGTGGTCTGGCCGTCGGAGTTTCAAAAGAACCAGTACTTCCGGCGCCAGGGCATGCCGGACCCAAACGGGGACGACACGGTGGGTGATTTCGCGTCGTTGAAGCAAATGCTAACAGCGGATGCGGATCTTCAGGCGTTTTTGATTAGGGCCCACCAATATGTAATCGCTCGATACGACGTTGACGGCTTCAGGATCGACACGTTGCGCTACCTCAAAGGCAGTCCCAATCTTGCGCAGCTCTTTGGGAATTCCGTTCGCGAATTTGCCTTAAGCATTGGCAAGAAGAATTTTTTTACATTCGGCGAAGTGCTGGATAGCAATTCCGAAGTGGATATCGCGCGATTTATCGGCCGGAATACAACCACGGGGGCCGACCCGAATAGCCTGGTGGGGGTGGACGCGGCATTGGATTACCCGCTTTTCGGTTCCCTTAAGCCGACAATCAAGGGGTTCAACGCCCCGGCAACCGTGGTTTCGGTGTACAATGTGCGCAAGCGGACAGAGCAGTTTGTTTTGAGCTCGCATGGTGATGCATCGCGGTTCTTTGTGACCTTTCTTGACAATCATGACATGAAGGAGCGGATCAGGTATGTCCAACCCGGCAATCCAACTCAATTCGATGATCAGGTGACAATGGGCATGGCGTCCTTGTACTGTCTGCCAGGGATTCCGTGTGTTTATTACGGAACGGAACAGGGCTTGCATGGCAGCGGCAGCGATGATCCCGCCGTCAGAGAGGCGCTTTGGGGCCTTTTCCCAGGGTTTCCTCAAGACACCTTTTTTTACACCGCCCTTCAAAAGATAGCGGCGATCCGCGATGCCGAACCGGCCCTACGATATGGGAGATTCTATTTCCGGCCAATTTCAGGTGACGGCCTGAATTTTGCAATTGCTTCAGGGCCATGCGGAGTTCTTGCCTGGTCGAGAATACTCAATGATCAAGAGGTCGTGATAGCGGCCAACACGCATACCAGCTTGGCTCAGTCCGTCGATGTAATTTTAGACATTCGCCTGAGCACCCCCGGTGCGACCCTTCGGACTCTGTACAGTAACAAAGCAAGCAGTGCCGGCGCGGCTCCGGTCCGCCGGCTCACGAATGTGGTGGTTCGCGAGGTCGATGGCACGACGGGCTTTGGCCCTCTAAACGCGGCTCGCTTAACTTTGCAGCCGATGGAGGTTCAAATTCTACGAATGTGAGGCGCGCGTCACGGCTTGGATGCCTGCCTGGTTCCCCAGGCTCTTAGGGAGTCTTAACCGCGCGGTAAAATTCGGCGCCG